>NZ_JBAHZZ010000200.1:0-7345 GCF_037132785.1 Flavicella sp.
CTTACTTTGATGAATTTTGTTTTAGAATTAATAGGTCACAATACAAAGAATCCATTTTTCATAAAACAATTCTTAGAATGGTACTACAAAAACCTAAATATCAAAAAAATACAAAACAGACACTAGGCGTATAACTCAGAATAATTTAATCAATCATTTTGATGTTTATTTGGTGTAATATGTGCAACTTTAATTATCCTCTTTACTTCTTTAAACATATGATAAGAGTCATGAAATAAATAAAGAGGCAGTTCTACTTTTGATGTTATTATTTTGTAAATTCGGTCACAAAATACACATACAAATGAATAAAGCTATTTATATTGCTACAATAGAATCACACAGCGGGAAGTCTTTGGTATCCTTAGGTCTTTTAAGGATGATGTTAACGAAATCGATTAAGGTTGGTTACTTTAGACCCATTATTAACGAGAGTAAAAAAGGAGGTTTTGATAACCATACAAAAACCGCTATCAATTTTTTTAATTTAGATTTAAAACAATCTGACTGTTATGCCTACAAACAAAGTGAAGTCATAAAATTATTAAGCAAAGGAAAAGTTGATGAAGTCATTCAAACCGTTATTAAGAAATACAAAAAGCTTGAAGAGCGTTTCGACTATGTACTTGTTGAAGGTACAGACTTTTCTGAAGAGGGAAGTTTTCTGGAGTTAGACTTAAATTTGGCGATTGCTAAAAACCTTGGGATTCCTTCTTTAATCGTAGGATCAGGAAAAAACAAGACGATAGATGAGTTTGTAAATAGCATGGAAATCACTTATAAGGCTTTTAAAAGAAAAGAAGTAGATGTAATTGGAGTTATTGCAAACAAGGTTCCTGGTGAAAATAAAGAACGTGTTGCAGAAGAATTGAAAAAAGTCATTCCTTCTGATGTTCAAATTGATGTGATTCCTGAAAGCCTATACCTAGAAAACCCAACCGTTAAAGAAGTAAATGAAGCTTTAAACGGGAAAATTCTGTTTGGAGAACAGTTTATTGATAATACCATAGGGAGCTTTAGCTCTGGATCGATGCAACTGCGTAATTACCTAACAAGAATCAAAGAAAATGCTTTGGTGGTTACACCAGGAGATAGAGCAGATATTATATTGGGTGCTTTACAAGCCAATGCTTCTTCAAACTACCCTAAAATTGCGGGATTGATTTTAACAGGAGGGTTAATTCCAGAAAACTCTATATTACGTCTTATAGAAGGAGTACAATCCACTGTGCCTATTATTTCTGTTGAAGGAGGAACCTTTAGAACGACAAATAATATAGGTGCTATAAAATCTAAAATTTACGCAACAAACTCAAAGAAAATTTTACTTGCCTTAGACACATTTGACTCTTATGTAAATGCTGAAGGAATAGCTAACAACTTAACAAAATACAGTTCGGGACGTATTACTCCTAGTATGTTTCAGTATAATTTACTGCAAAGAACAAAAAAGAACAGAAAACATATTGTACTTCCAGAGGGAAATGATGATAGAATTATTCAGGCAGCAGCCCGATTACAATTATTGGATATTGTAGACTTAACAATTTTAGGTGATAAAGATAATATTCAATTAAAATGTGACAGAATGGGACTTCAGATTGATCTGGATAAAATCAATATTTTAAATCCTGAAAACTCTGTTCATAATAAAGAATTTGCTCAAATTTTATTTGAAACTCGAAAACATAAAGGCATGACTGAGACTATTGCCAATGATTTGGTAAAAGACGTTTCTTATTATGGTACTATAATGGTCTTAAAGGGTATGGCAGATGGAATGGTATCTGGAGCTGCCCATACAACACAACACACCATCAAACCAGCATTACAATTGATAAAAACAAAACCTGGAGTTTCTGTAGTTTCCTCAGTATTTTTCATGTGTTTGTCTGATCGTGTTTCTGTCATGGGAGATTGTGCAGTAAATCCAAACCCAAATGCAGAGCAATTGGCAGAAATAGCTATCAGCTCTGCACAATCATCTGAGGCTTTTGGAATTGAAGCAAGAATTGCAATGTTATCCTATTCTTCTGGTAACTCAGGGAAAGGTGAAGAGGTAGAAAAAGTAAGAAGAGCAACGGAAATTGTATTAGAGAAACACCCAGACTTAAAAATTGAAGGTCCTATTCAATACGATGCTGCTGTAGACATAAATATAGCAAAAAGTAAAATGCCAAATTCGAAGGTAGCAGGACAAGCTTCTGTCCTTATTTTTCCTGATTTAAATACGGGAAATAATACTTACAAAGCAATCCAAAGAGAAACAGGTGCTTTGGCAATTGGTCCTATGTTACAAGGATTAAACAAACCCGTAAATGACTTAAGTAGAGGGTGTACAGTAGACGACATTTTCAATACTGTTTTATTAACGGCTATTCAAGCAAATCAACAATAACAAAATGAATATATTAGTATTAAACGCAGGCTCATCTTCCTTAAAATATCAATTGATTACAATGCCTTCTCAAGAAGTTAAATGCATAGGGTTGGTAGAACGAATTGGAATGGATGATGCTATTTTTACCCACGAAAAAGGAACTCAAAAGCACCATGAGGTTTGTCCTATTTTAGACCATACGGCAGCATTAAAAAAAGTTGAAGTTGCATTGATGAACTCCGATTATGGAGTTATAAAAAATGTTGATGAAATAGATGCTGTTGGACATAGAGTGGTTCATGGAGGAAGTACCTTTACTAAAACCGTTTTAGTTACGGAAGATACAAAAGAAAAAATCAAAGAATTATTTGCTTTGGCTCCATTGCACAACCCAGCCAATTTAACAGGAATTGAGGTTGCAGAGAATGTTTTTAAAAACGCCCAACAAGCAGCAATTTTCGATACGGCTTTTCATCAAACCATGCCTCGAGAAGCTTATCAATATGCAATTTCGAATAAATATTTAATAGAAGATGAAATTCGTGCTTATGGATTTCACGGAACCAGCCATAGGTATGTTTCAGAACAAGCCATCAAATATCTAGGAGAAAAATCTAACAAAATAATCACTATTCATTTAGGAAATGGTTGCAGTATCTCTGCAATTAATGAGGGTAAATGTGTAGAGCACTCCATGGGTTTAGGACCTTCTAACGGATTGATTATGGGAACCAGAGCAGGTGATATTGACCAATCTGTAATTTTCCACTTGCAAAATAAATATGGAAAAACTGCTGACGAAGTAAATCATATTCTTCAAAAAGAATCCGGACTAAAAGGCTTGACAGGTCATTCTGATTTAAGAGATATTGGAAATTTAGCAGCCGAAGGAAATCAAGATTGTATCAACGCATTAAATTTAGTGGCACATAGAATCAAAAAATATATCGGTTCGTATACTGCTATTTTAAATGGTCTAGATGCTATTGTTTTTACTGCTGGAATTGGAGAGAACTCTAGCTTGATGCGTGAATTGAGCTGTAAAAATATGGATTGGCTAGGGATTGAACTTGACGAAAATAAAAATAACAAACGATCTAAAGAAATTAGAGAAATTCAAAAAGAAGGAAAGAAGGTAAAGGTTTTAATCATTCCTACAAATGAGGAAATAGAAATTGCAAAACAAACTTATGAACTGTTAAACAGTTAATATAATTTATCTTTGCTTTGAGTCGATTTATTCCTTTTTTAAGAGAGTAAATCGACTTTTTTTATTTGCTGTATTTACATTTTTCACCTAGTAAACGAGGGAGATACCCTAAATAAAACTTGTAAAGTAGAGAGGTAATATTTACATTTGCTTTTCAAAAATTAACAGAGTAAAAATAACGACTAGAAATGGGTAGAGCATTTGAATTCCGTAAAGCAAGAAAGATGAAACGTTGGTCAGCAATGGCTAAAACATTTACACGTATAGGTAAAGACATCGTAATGGCTGTTAAGGAAGGCGGGGCTAATCCTGATAGTAATTCGCGTTTAAGAGCTGTAATGCAAAATGCAAAAGCAGCCAATATGCCAAAAGATAATGTTGAGCGTGCGATTAAAAAAGCAATTGATAAAGATACTGCCAACTATAAGGAAGTTTTATTTGAAGGATATGCACCTCATGGTATTGCTATTGTTTGTGAAACAGCAACTGACAATAACAACAGAACGGTTGCCAATGTGCGTTCTATATTTAATAAATGTGATGGTACCTTTGGAACTTCAGGATCTGTAATTTTCATGTTTGATCATACCTGTAATTTTAGAATAAAATCTGAAGGAGTGGATATCGACTTAGAAGAATTGGAATTGGAATTGATGGACTTTGATGTAGAAGAGGTGTTTCAAGATGAAGATGGAATTTTAATTTATGGTCCTTTTGAGCAGTTTGGTGCTATTCAAGGATACTTGGAAGAAAACAGCTTAGAAATTCTTTCTTCTGGCTTTGAACGTATCCCTACAACCACAAAAAAACTAGAAACAGCTCAACAAGCAGATGTTGAAAAATTATTAGAAAAATTAGAAGAAGATGATGATGTTCAAAATATATATCATTCTTTAGAAATGTAAAAAGCAATGCCTTTCGGTGTCTTAGTTTGTTCTATTGAGCAGATTAGGACGTACTTCCAAAGTAAAAAGGATGTCATACAGGTCAATTATTCTTCAAAAAAAAAGTGAAGATTATACTTGAAAACACATCAGTAAAGTAGCAGAGGATTCTACTAGGTGTATGGAAAGGGTATAAGCCAATTTCAAAAGGATATGACATAACTCACAATACAAAAGAAGAAGAAAGTGTGAAATTCAATGCAATATTAATGATTTATCAAGTTGAATTCTTTTTAAGAACAATTTGTTTTGGGATGAGTTTATTCATGTTAATATACATTCAAATGAATTTTGTATAGAACAATTAGTTCACAGTTAAATTATAACATTTTCAATAGCTAATCGAAAGAACGTACGGGCTGATAAAATACCAGCCCGATTTATATGTCCTTATACCATTTTAAGATTCAAATGACGCATTAAATTCGTTTCTTTTTCATTCATATTTCACACAAAAACAAAACCGTAACGGAGCTATGCTTCTGTTTTTATTGCTTATCTGAATAAAAAATATTCCAAATTATTATTACGTCATTTAAAAATAAAACTGGTTTAAAAAGATTATTAAGTTGCTTGTTTAAGTACAGAATCTATCATAAAATCCGTGTGTCTTAGGATAGTTTTGCATTATTTATTAAAAAAATGATTTATAGTGAGTTGATTAATAAGAGATGTGTCTTTTTTTGAGTAAAATATTTTTTTGTTTGAATCCTGCCAATAAATAAACATTTTTGAAATAAAGTAGACTAGAAAAAAGCGGTGAAATTAACTAAATATACGACTTTAGAATTTATTATTTCAACAAAAATTCTGATTATTTGTTTATTTTTTTGTTAAAATAAAAAATCTAGATATATTAGATATAAAACTGATCATCAATAGGGTAGTGTGGTTTTGTAAGTTTGGTTTGGACTTGATTTTGATTTTTTTTCAAACTTAAGTAGTCTTTATTTAATGCAACAAGTTTTAAAATAGTTGTCAAAGCATTTCGTAGAACCTAATAAACTCACTATTTTTGCAAGGTTTCATATTAATTATCAAAGTGAGCCAAGATTTGACAACACCTAGAACTAAGAGTACAAAGACAAAAAAATTATACGATTACCAACAAGAGGCTCTGAGCCAGATTTTTGGAAGAATCGAAGAAAATCCGGAAAGTTATAATTTAGTATATCAATTGCCCACGGGTGGAGGAAAAACGGTTATTTTTTCTGAAATTGCAAGACGATATATTGAGGAGACTGGAAAAAAAGTTTTGATATTAACTCATAGAATTGAGTTATGTAATCAGACCTCTAGGATGTTGTCGGAATTCGACGTGAACAATAAAATTATCAATAGTAATGTAAAGGAGCTGTACGATCAGGACGAATATATGTGTTTTGTAGCAATGGTAGAGACTTTAAAGAACCGATTGAATGACGATAAGTTGGAGTTGGATCAGATAGGTTTGGTAATTATTGATGAAGCTCATTATAATTCTTTTAGAAAGTTATTTAAATATTTTGAGAATTGTTTTATTCTTGGGGTAACTGCGACACCGTTAAGTTCTAATATGAAGTTACCGATGAACGACATCTATAATGAATTGTTAGTAGGTGAACCGGTTCAGTCTTTGGTTGATAGAGGGTTTTTAGCAAAGGCTACTACTTATACTTACGATGTTGCATTGGGAACCTTGAAAATTGGAATCAATGGTGATTATACAGTTAAATCTTCAGAAGAGCTGTATTCAAATAATTTGATGCAAGAGAAGTTATTGTATGCTTATGAAGAAAAATCTTTGGGTAAAAAAACATTGATTTTTAACAATGGGATCAATACCTCACTTCATGTTTATGAAACATTTAAAGCTGAAGGTTACGACGTAATGCATTTAGATAATACCAATTCAAAACAAGAACGTGAGTATATTTTAAAATGGTTTAAAGAAACTCCGAGTGCAATTTTAACATCGGTTGGTATTTTAACTACTGGGTTTGATGAGCCGACTGTTGAAACGATTATTTTAAATAGAGCTACAAAATCGATTACCTTGTATTATCAAATGATAGGAAGGGGCTCTCGAGTGATTGATGATAAAAAAGATTTTACAGTTTTAGATTTAGGAAATAATGCCGCTAGATTTGGATTGTGGGGAACTCCATTAGACTGGAGAAAGATATTTAGTTCGCCCTTATATTACCTAGGTAATTTAATAGGTGATGATGATATTGAGCGTAGTTTTACGTATGCCATGCCAGCAGAAATTCGTGCTGAATTCCCAAATTCAACTGAGTTCTCTTTTAACATAAAAGAAGAGTACGATAAAGCAATTAAAATGAATATAAAATCAAAAATTGTTTTGGATAAATCTATAGAACAGCACTGTAAATTATGTGTAGAAAATAGTGAAGATGTTTTTGATGCAAGAATATTGTCTAGGCTTTTACAAGACGATATCTCAGATAGAATAAAAAAGTACTCCTATTGTATTATAAAAAGCACAAAAAATTATATTCAGTGGTTAGAAGATGATTACAAACGTAGGCTGGGTACTATGATCAATCAGAGTTTTTCATAACAAATAAAGATTACAAAAAAAGGTTAACATTTCCGTTAGTCTTTTTTTTACTAGAAATAGGATTCGTTTTTTGTATTGTTGTTTTCTTAAAAAGGTATAGAAATTTTTTACTGAGTTATACGCCTAGTGTCTGTTTTATATTTTTTTGATATTTAGGTTTTTGTAGTACCATTCTAAGAATTGTTTTATGAAAAATGGATTCTTTGTATTGTGACCTATTAATTCTAAAACAAAATTCATCAAAATAT
>NZ_JBAHZZ010000079.1:0-15632 GCF_037132785.1 Flavicella sp.
TTTACTTTGCCCATCCATACTCATCTTGGGAACGTGGCACAAATGAAAATACAAATGGTTTAATCAGAAGGTTTTTTCCAAAAGGAACAGACTTTAATGAAATCACTGAAATCCAACTTAAAACAGCACAAGATAAATTGAATAATAGACCACGTAAAGTGTTGAATTACAAAATACCAGAAGAAGAAATGACTTTGGAATATCATTAAATAAACCCTGATTTTACGTTTTAAAGTTGTTCTGTTTTTCTCTCCATACTGAGAATTTAAAATCGAACAACTTTAAAATGAGCCCTAGCGGCAGCCACACCTATTGCTATCAAAATTATTTTAGCACCTTTAAAGGAAATTATTATTTGAAAAATGTATATTTGAATACTATTTAGAAATTAACGTTTGTTGCGTTAAGGTCTTGAATACAAGATTAATATAATAGGAATCGTTAATTTTCCAAAATTATATTTAATTTTGCTCCATTGACTAAATCTGAATGCTCAATAAAATAACCTTTGTGAGTATTATTATTCAGCTGAATCTTCCTTATAAAACCATCCTTATCCCCTTCCTTGGTAATTACAAGTGTTTTGCCTTTGTAATACCTAGAATCTAATTCAACGGTAATTTTATCGAACATAGGGGCTGTAATTGTGTAAGACGGCTCTCCTGGAGAGATAGGATATATACCCATCATACTATATACTAACCAAGCAGACATAGTTCCTGTATCGTCGTTACCGGGCAAACCATCGGGTGTATTTTTAAAATATTCCCGAACCAATTCTTTTACCAATTTCTGAGTTTTCCATTCTTTACCTTTCACATAATTAAACAAAAAAGGATACCCAATATCTGGTTCATTTGCCATGTCAAAATGATCTTCATCAAATACTTTTTGTAACTGATTGGCAAAACTATTTTTACCACCCATAAGCTTAATTAACCCTTTTGTATCATGGGTTACCATAAAAGTATATTGCCAGGAATTACCCTCTATAAACCCAATGTTTTTAGTAAAGTTATCACCTGCTAAAGGATCAAAAGGAGTATACCATGTCTGAGCGTCTTTTTTAGGTCTAAGTAATTTTAATTTTTTATCGAAAAAATTTCTATATGATATAGATCGCTTTGAAAACCGCTTATAGTCTTCTTTTTTCCCTAATTCTTTCGCTAAAAGCGCGATGGAAAAATCACTAATATTATACTCTTGAGTTGTAGATACAGAACCAGAATTTTTTGTAGTCAAATATCCTGTAGAAATATATTCTTTAATACCAGGACGCAATGGATTATTGTCTAATTGACTAGCACTTTTAACCATAGCTTCATAAGCTTTGTCTATATCAAAATCCCTAATACCTTTTAAATACGTGTCAGCCAACACAATTCCAGCAGGATCTCCAACCATCGTAGTTGTTTCCGTAGCATTAAGCTCCCATTTTGGCAACCAGCCACTCTCGTCATATATATTTAGCATACTCTTAACCATATTGGATTGTTGTTTAGGGTATACTAACGACATTAACGAATGTAAATTTCTATAGGTGTCCCAAAAAGAAAACACGGTAAAACGAGTTTCAGAGGTCTTTAAGGTTTCACGAGTCGCCATACTAGGATATTCTCCATTATAATCATTTAAGGTATTTGGATGAATTAATGTATGATACAAGGCAGTATAAAAAATAGTTTTATCATCTTTAGTTCCGCCTTCTACTTTAATTTTTGACAAAAGAGTATTCCATTCTAAAGATGTTTTTTTATAAATATCTTCGAAAGATAAATTTTCTGTTTCTTTCTCTAAATTTTCTCTTGCATTTTCAATACTTACATAAGAGACACCAACTTTTATTTCAACTTGTGTTGTTTTATCAAAATGATACTTAAAGTAGCTCCCTATAGAATCTCCTACAACTTCTTTTCTAAATCTTTTTTTTAATCTAGTTTTCCCATTATATGGCATCCATTTACCTTCAATTCCGTGATAAATATTCATTTTTTTCCAAACACCAAAGTCATCAGCAGGCTCACTAAATTTGGCAACAAAATAAACTGGATATGCTTCTTCTGGTTTATAATAACAAAATGAACCAACGGTTCTCATTCCCTCAATTTCAGTTGAAGAAACTATTTTTATCGAAGCTCCCTGCTCATTTGTCAATCCCAAACCTAAATTTAATAATATGTTAGACTCCCCTTTAGGAAAAGTATATTTAGACACACCAGTACGTGTTGTAGCAGTGGTTTCTACTTTAATATTGTATCTATCTAAATTTGTGCTATAATAACCTGGTTTTGCAATTTCATCGGTATATGTACTCCCGTATAATAAATGATTTGTTTCTACCTTCCCTGTAGTTGGCATAAATAAAATGACACCTAAGTCTGGACATCCAACACCACTTAAATTTACATGTGAAAAACCAGTTAAAAATGTGTTTTCATGTACATAGGGGTTTGACAACCATCTGCTATCTTTTTCTAAAATATTTTGTTTTCCAGAAACATTAAACGGTGATACACTAACCATACCTCTAGGAGCAATGGCTCCAGGATTGGTAGCTCCGAAGTTTGAGGTTCCTATAAATGGATTTACATAACTAGTAAACTCTTGAGCATTACTAATACAATGGCAGGCCAAAAGCGCAACTATTAAAAATTTATTTTTCGTCATATGTTTTATATTTAATAAACTCTACTTAGGTCTAAGTCTATACAAGATATTAATTAGGGTACTTACTTTTATTTTGAGGTTAGCCTCAGAGAATTAACCCTAATTTGGGGCTATCATCTCGTAATTAAAATTTAATCGATAAAAATCTAAACTTTTTTAAAATCATTTCCTTTTAAAAAAAATCAGCTTCAAGTTTTAAATATCTTCATCTAGGTTTATCATTATTAATTAGAACATTTTTTACAAATCTTCTTTTCATAAATGATGTGTTTCAATATATCTCAGAAAAAGATATGGTTTATTTTTTCACCATTTTAAAGGCAGAATCTTCCATATGATTTCCGTTTTCACTATCATAAACAGCATAGTTAAATCCAGGTTTTAGACTATAGCCAGCGTAATCACCCTTTTTATTAACAGCAATAAAACCAACCTGAAGAAAACTCATGTCTTTATGATTTTTATGTTTGTTATAAATACGTTCAACAATTTCTTTACATGCTTCAAAAGGCGTTTTCCCTTGACGCATTAACTCCACAACCATAGCACTCCCCGCAGTTCGTATTACAGCTTCACCCAAACCTGTAGCTGCTGCTGCACCAACGTCGTTGTCTAAAAACAAGCCAGCACCAATAATAGGAGAATCTCCAACTCTACCATGCATTTTCCAAGCTGCTCCACTTGTAGTACAGCCTCCAGATAAATTGCCTTCCTTATCAAGAACAAGCATACTTATAGTATCGTGATTTTCACTATTTATTACGGGTTGATATTTTGAATTCTCTAACCATTTTTCCCAGCGTTTTCTAGATTCTAATGTCAATAGATTTTCCTCTTTAAAACCTTCCGATACAGCGAACTGTAAAGCTCCTTTCCCAGACAACATTACATGTGGAGTATTTTCTAAAACCTTTTTTGCTACAGCAATAGGGTGTTTTATTCCTTGTAAAAAAGAGACCGAACCACAATCACTGTTATGGTCCATAATACAAGCATCTAAGGTTACTTTACCTTCTTTATCTGGTAAGCCTCCATAACCCACACTTCTAACTTTTGGGTCAGCTTCCGGTATTCCTACTCCAGAAACTATCGCATCCAAAGAAGAACTTCCTTTTTTTAATTGCTCCCAGGCTTCTTTATTTGCTGCTAAACCATGGTTCCAAGTAGAAATAATTAGCGGTTTATTGGCTTTCTTTGCTGTAACAAACCCTTTACTTATTTTAACATTTGCATTTATAGGACTCAAAACATGACCAATTCCAATGGCTCCAATAGCTGCTTTTTTTATAAAATCTCTTCTATTTGACATTTATTTTTTTGAGTTTTTAATAATTTCAAATTGCTCTTCTGTCATACTATAATCATCAAAAAATGCGACTCCAGATGCGCCGTTTGATTTAGCTTCTTCAATTGCTATCTTTAAATTTTCTGGAGATAATTTAGGCGTATATAAACCTGTATGTAGCTCAATAGTTCTTCCTTCTAAATCTTCTATCCCTTGGGCAGTCGCATATCCAATCCAATCTAACTCCTCATTATAAAAGTTATAATAAATCATGGGTAATACCATATCTATATTCCATTTATCCCAACGTTGACGGACCATATGACCTGACATTTCAGGATAAGGAAAAACGGCAGCACTTAATTTTTTATTGTGTTTATGTACAACCGTATAAGCATCATCCACAAGTGACTTGATTTCATTTAAACGAAAGTTTTTCCATTCTATATCAATAGCTGGATTTTCCATTTTTCTTGGATCTTTATGGTGCAGTGCAATGAATTTATTTACACTAGCATCTGAATAATCAAAATCGTAATCTGGCAACTCTTCATTTTGCTCTAAATTGTACTTGGGCAATAAACCAATTGGCAAATAAACATCAGGATATCTAATATAATCTAAATGAACACTTGTAACACCTTCTACCTTAGCCAACCCTTCTATCAAACTTAAAATATGTTTTTTAGCTTCAGGATGACTCGGCGATAACCATTGGTAATAACCAACATAAGGTCTTTCTTCTTTTTTAAAACACGACTTTCCACTACGACTAACCATATACCAATCTGGATGTTGTAGTGCAATTGTATCTCCTGGTCTATTTGCGGTAAACATCCATGCGTGTACTTCTAATCCAGATTTTATAGCAATTGGAGTTAAACGACTTAATAACTTAGGATCTGCCCCTGTATTAATAAGAACCGCATCAATCCCATTACTCTTTAATTTATCAAAATGCGCAGAATAAGTCGCATCTGATTTTTCATTTCCTGCGGTAATCCAATTCCAATACTTAAAATCTTTTTCCCCCTCGGTAGTTGTAATTTCAACCACCTTAGATTCGTCAGATTCCTCTGTAGTCCCACATGAGATTACAATTATTGAAAGGATTAAAAGAAGTAATTTACTTATTTTCATATTATATTAGTTAATTGTTAATTTACTGTCTTCTCTAATAATCAAATATTTTCCCGAGAATGGACTTTTTACTATAATATTCCATCCTTGACTATGATTTTCAAGTATTGGTTTTATTGTTTTGCTATCTATTTTGATAACAGTTGCATTTAAATCTTTAAGAGATGTAGCCCAGATCTTATTTTGAGCAAAATATGTTTTTTGACTCCTGTAAATTTCAAACAACTTCCATTTCAATTTTTCATCATTAGAAATTATAAAATCATCTTTACTACCTGCTTGTTTAGAAGAAAAATAAACATAGCCCCATTTCTCGGGTTCGTGCATATTTACAACTCCCATGGGTGACCATACCCAATTATACTCGTGTAACAGTTTACCGTTCTTATCTTTTTTCCTAGAATACTTTCCGTTTTCAAGTTGAAAATCCCAATTAACTCTTGAAAAGTTTACACGCCAAAATTTATCACTGGGTACATTTTTATGAAAATATCCGGTTTTAAATGCTGACCAAGGAATCGCTATTTCTAAAACCCACCCTTTGTCAATATCCTCAGCATTATTAATAGTTCCATTAACTTTTACTGCCGACTTTAAGCCTACAATATTCCAATCGTTTAAAACAACATTATTGTCTCTATAAGGCTGGCTAATAAACAAATCCCAAACGGTATTTAAAGCATTAATTTCTATCTCATAATAATTATGAGAATCACCATCAGGATCAATAAAAATCTCGAAATCATTATTGTGAAAAATGATGGCATCTCTTTTTGTTAAATTTGCCCACACATGAGGTTCTTCTAATTTAGCTAAAATATAATAATAAGAATCATCCCAAAGCATTTTTACTTGGGTCTTGTATTTGGGTTGTTTCACCCCTTCGATATCAATAAATAATTCAGACCATTCTACTTTATTCCACGAAGGATCCGAATCTTCTCCATCAATATTTATAGCCTGTTGAGTTTTATAAGCGATATAACTTTTAGGCACAATATTTTTTAGTTGTGCATGACTCAAAACCGTAAAACCATAAATAGCTATGGTTAAAAATTTAATATATAAACCCATCAACTTCAAATCTTATAAACTATTATTTTTTGTAAATTCTATAACCTCACTAAGTTTACCAAAAGCCATTGCAACAACTGTATCAGCCGCTCCATAATATACAGCTAATTTATCTTCTTTTACATCATGCAATGCTGCACATGGGAAAACCACATTAGGAACATCACCAATCTGTTCATAATTTTTTGCTGGTCCCAATAAATAAGGCTGTGTTCTGTATTTAACTTTATCAGGTTCGTTTTCATCTAAAAGAGCAGATCCCATAGCATATCTAAATCCATTACAGGTATTTATTACACCATGATAAATCATAAGCCATCCCTCCTCTGTTAATATAGGTATTGGTCCCGCTCCTATTTTTGTACATTGCCACGCACTATCTTCAAAATTTGTAGCCTTCATAACGCAACGATGTTCACCCCAATATTTCATATCTGGACTATAGCTTATGTATATATCTCCAAAGGGAGTGTGTCCATTATCACTAGGTCTACTTAACATCGCGTATTTCCCATTAATTTTTTGAGGAAATAAAACTCCATTTCTATTAAATGGTAAAAATGCATTTTCACATTGAAAAAACTCTTTAAAATCGAAAGTATATCCAATACCAATCGTTGGTCCATGGTAACCGTTGCACCAGGTAATCCAATATCGATCTTCAATAAAAACAACCCTTGGATCGTATTTATAATCAGAATCAATCATACTGGTATTTCCAAATTTCATTTCTATAGGCTTATGTTCAATATCCCAATGAATCCCATCTTTACTAAAACCAGCAAAAATATTCATTTGAACCGCTTTATTATCGCACCTAAACACACCTGCAAACCCATCTTTAAAAGGCACTACGGCACTGTTAAAAATACTATTAGACGATGGTATATCATAACGGTTTATTATTGGATTTTCAGCATATCTCCACATCACATCGTTACAATCAGCGGGTTTTTCTTGCCAAGGTATATTATTCATTATTTTTATCTGCTTTAAGAATTTTCTTTTTAATGTCTTTAGTCTTTAATTTTTGTAACCTTATCTAACCAAGTAAATTTTAAAATTATCGTAGTAATTATAAACACCAATAAAGTCACTCCTGTTTTAGGGTAATCCCGAATCATAAAATAAATCGGTAATAAAATCATACTAGATTGCCAAATAATACCGATGAAACAATTTCCCATATCTGCCCAAAAATTATTGTTTTTTGTCATCTTATTATCTTCAATTTTAAGCTCATTATAAACAGGACTCCAAAAGCCCCATGGACGTACATTAAAATAAAACTCTTTTAATGTTTTCATACTTGTTGCAGGTGTTAAAAATGTGCCTAAAAACGACCCTAATAAAGAGACGGTAAAAATGATAGGGAAAACATAAATAACCGACAAGTGTGATAAGTCATATAAAAAAGACCCCTGCTCAAAACCATCTTTGCTTTGATCTAATAAAAACTGTAATGTAGCAACTACTAACCCAGAAGTCATCCCCCAGAAATAGCCCCAACCATTAAACCTCCACCAAATCCATTTTAAAAAATTGGATGCTACATAGCCGCCATATAAGGCACTTGTAATCCATAAAGTTATCGCATTAATAGAATTTGCAAAAAAGCCCATAATCACCCCAAGAATCACGAGAATTATAGAAGCTAAATGACTGGCCTTTATATAGTGTTTTGGTTCTGCCTCTGGTTTAAAATACTTCTTATAAATATCATTGACAATATAGGCTGGTCCCGAATTAACAAATGCTGAAAAAGTAGACATAAATGCCGCTAAAAGCCCAGCCAGTAATAGACCTTTTATTCCCACAGGAACATGATTATTAATGACATTAGGTAAAATAATTTCTAAATCCCCTAAATTTAAAGTACTAGAAGCTGCCATTTCTGGACCTAAATAGATCAACGCTAATATTACAATTCCTGAAATAAGTAAATACCTAGGGATAAATAAAACTAAATTGGTAAAACCACTCATATATGCTGCTTCTTTAACAGATCTCGTCGATAAAATTCTTTGCATATCATAACTTGGTGTAGGTCCTGCAATACTAGCGAAAAAACCTTTAAACAAACACATTCCAATAAATGCGCCAAACATCTTATATCCCTGAGTATCGATCAGTTCGTTGAAAGCAGTAAACTGTCCTGTCCAAGACCCTTCTAATGTAGTGCCAAAGAAAATATTACTCCATTCTGTAGAAATAATAGTATTAATTTCAACTTCTGATACAGTAACAAAGGCATAGATTGCAATTAAAATCCCAGAGATTACCATGATACCATATTGTAATACTTCTGTAGCTACCACAGAAAACATACCTCCTTTAATTGTGTAAATAGTAGTTAAAAATATAATTAACAAAGCATAACTCTGACTAGATGTAAGTAATAATACATCGTTTAACATGAATGTTGCGTCCCAAGGAAGGATAATCGTCATAAACTTTCCGACACCTTCGAAAAAATAAGCTATAAAACCTATAGAGGCAATTACGGCAAATATTGCAACGATTAGGTGAGAGGCTCTTCCTGCTTTATCATCACCAAAACGGGTTAGAATCCACTCTGATCCTGTCATTATATTTGAACGTCTAATCCAAATAGCCAAAAAGACCATAATAAAAATTTGGTTCCACACGGGCCACATCCACATAAACATAAAGCTCTTTGCTCCATAAAGGAAAAGCAGACCTACCATCCAAGCAGTTCCTGAAACATCAAACATTCCAGATCCATTACTTAAACCGAGGTAATACCACTTTATACTTTTACCTCCTAAGAAATAAGAATCTAAACCTTTTGAAGCACGCTTAGAAGCCCAAATACCGACTCCTAAGGTAAATACTATATATAGTATTATTATTGAAACATCTATAATATCCATTAGTTTTGTTTGTTTCTATTAATTCCCCATGATTTGTTAGGCAAGTCACCCATTACAAAATGAAGTATACCACCTTTTAATAGTGTTTTATGTGAAATAGACGTTTGATTAAACGGCTTGCCATTAAGTAAAGCTGATTGTATATAAATGTTTTTTGAAGACACTTTTTCTGCTTCAATAACAAACGCTTTATCTTCTGAAATATAAATTATTGATTTTTCAAAAATAGGACTTCCAATTTCATACATTGTTGAAGCGGGATTCATAGGATATAAACCAACCGAACTCAACACATACCATGCGCTCATTTGACCACAGTCTTCATTACCACTCAATCCATTTGGAGTTGTGTTGTACTGAGTATCCATTATATGACGTGTCCAATATTGTGTACGCCAAGGTTTATTAGCATCGTTAAACATATAAGCGATATGATGACTTGGTTCGTTACCATGTGCGTATTGCCCAATTAATCCAGTAATATCTGCTGAAACATTAGTCCCTGTAATTTCAGAACTTTCAGTAAACAATTGCTCTAGCCGATTTGTAAAAACCTCGTTTCCTCCATGAAGTGAGGCTAATTTTTCAACATCATGAGGAACAAACCAACTATGTTGCCAAGCATTACCTTCGGTATAATCAGTATGTAATCTATGGTTAGAATATTTTGGATCAAAAGGTTCATTCCAAGACTTACCGTCTTCTGTTTTCCCTCTCATAAAACCAGTTTCTGCATCAAATAAATATTGATAAGCTTTAGAACGATTCAAAAAGAACTTATAATCATCTTCTTTCCCTAAAGCTTTAGCCATTTGTGACACACACCAATCATTATAGGCATATTCTAGTGTAATCGTAACGGATTCGTCTAACAAATTATAGGGAATATAACCGTGCTTTTTATAAAGGTCTAATCCACGTTCATCTTGCATCATCGTAGTCTTCATCGCATGATAAGCCTTTTCTACATTAAAGCCTTTAATTCCTTTTAAATAAGCCTCAACAATTACAGATACAGAGTGATAACCAGTCATGGTATTTGTTTCATTTCCATAAAGTGTCCAAACAGGAAGTATGTTTTTGGTTTTATAATACTCCAACATAGAATTTATAATGTCCGAAACTTTATCTGGCGCGACCAATGTTAATAGTGGCTGTTCTGCTCTAAAAGTATCCCAAAGAGAAAGAGTTGAATATGCAGTATATCCCTCAGCAACAACAATGCTATCGTTTTCTTTTCTAAACTGTCCGTTTTTATCGCTAAAAGTAACGGGTGCAACTTGTGCGTGATACATGGCGGTATAAAAAATTGTTTTAAGTGAGTCAACTTGAGTTTCTACTTTAATTTTAGACAGAGCCTCTTCCCACGTTTTTTCTGCTTGTTTTTTTACCGTTTCAAAATCGCCATTATCTAAATTCTCTTTTGCGTTTTCAATACTTACAGAAGACAGAGCAACTCTTATTAACAACTCGTTACTAGCATTGTTCTTGAAAAATAACTGAGCAGCAGTTTTTACTCCTTTAGCTGCGTCAGCACTAACGTCATTTTTATCACTAACTAAATTTGCTTTATCTATTGCTTTTGAAAACTTAGCGACAAAAAAGACTTTTTGATTTTTTGCCCAACCCGTACTAAAACGGTGACCCGAAATCGTAAATTCATCTTCAATTTGTAAAGCTGTATTTGTTGCTTTATCCCAATTGATACCAAAACCTAAATTAACAATTACCGATTGCGTTTCATTTTCATGAAACGTATATTTATGAAATGCCGTTCGTAATGATGACGTTAATTCTACATTTACATTGTGATCTTCAAGAAAAACTTGATAATAACCAGGAGAGGCTTTTTCGTTTTTATGACTATAAGTAGATGTATAAGTTAATGAATCTCGAGAACTGCTTGTACTACTAAGGTCTACTTCTTTATTAACTGGCATAAACAAGACATCAGCCAAATCACCAATACCAGTACCACTTAAGCTTAAATGGCTAAAACCAATAACAATAGAGTCTGAATAATGATAACCTGAGCACCAATCCCATTTACTAATCCCATTTACAGGACTCACCTGCAACATTCCAAAAGGAACTGTTGCTCCTGGATATGTATGTCCATGTCCACCAGTACCAATAAAAGGATCTACAAAACTAATTAATGATTTTGAATTAGTAATATTTTTATCAGTACTTTTACTGCAACCAAAAGCAAAAGCCCCAAGCCAAAAAAGTAATAAAATGTTCTTCATAATTATAATATATAAGGTTGATTGTATAAATTATCATAAATTTAACGACTCTTAAAATTAATTTAGACAGACAACTGCTGAACAAAGCTAAACATCAAAAAACCACAAAACAAATCATTTGTAAATGAATTTTAATTCTAAACAATTACATCCAGTATCTTTAAATCATCATATACTTTTTTGGCTCTTATATTTTTTTCTAAACTTTTTTAGATGGGGAAGTTATTTTAATGGAGTTAAAGAATCACCTTATATGTATTCGTTTATAACGAACCTATTAGGTTTCCCTATACATATGGTTTTATGTTATTTAACTATTTATATTCTATTACCTAAATTAGCTTTTAAGAAAAAGTATATCTCATTTATATTTTTAATACTATCCGCAATATTTATAATGGTATTTGTTAAATTTAATTTAACATACTACTTGGTCAGCACAAACGTTTGGCCTGAAGGACCTCTACATGTTAGCGAAATGACTGTTGATTACACCATCGAAATGATGTTTGGCGAACTTTATGTCATTACATTTACAACCGCTATTAAAACAACATTAGACTTCTTAAAAGAGCATCAACGTGTAGCCAATCTTGAAAAAACGCAATTGAAAACCGAACTACTCTTTTTAAAAACTCAAATTTCTCCTCATTTTTTCTTTAACACCCTAAATAACATCTATTCTTTAGCTATTCAACAATCTAAAAATACACCTAAAATTATATTAAAATTGTCGGAGTTAATGCGCTATCTCCTTTATGAAACAAAAAACAAGAAACAATCTTTAGAAAAAGAGATTTTATGCATCCAAAATTATTTGGAGTTAGAACGCATTCGTCATAATAATGGTCTAGAAGTAAACATGTCTATTTCTGGAGATCTAGAAGAAAAAAAAATAGCTCCAATTCTATTATTAACATTTATAGAAAACGCCTTTAAACATGGAGCAAATAAAAACATTGGAAAAGTTAAAATTGATTTAGATTTCACAATTAAAAATAATTTTCTTTATTTTACGATTTCAAACCCAATGCCAAAAATAACAGCACATACAGACCTTTTTGACCGCTCTAGCGGAATAGGTCTAGAAAACGTAAAAAAACGCCTTGCTTTAGGGTACAATAAAAAAGATTATAAATTAGTTATCGTAAACAACAACGATTTGTTTGTTGTGAAGCTTAAAATAAAAGTATCATGAAAATAAAATGCCTAATTATTGATGATGAACCTTTAGCAATCAATATTATCAAAAACTATTTACAACAAATAGATGATTTTGAAATTTCTGAAACGTTTAATAATGCCATATACGCATTGAACTTTTTAAAAAGTAATTCAGTAGATGTTATATTTATAGATATTAATATGCCTGTTTTAAATGGTATAAATTTTATTAAAAGCTTAGAAAACCCTCCTTTATTAATAATTACAAGTGCACACGATCAATTTGCCTTAGAAACTTATGAGCTAGACGTACTTGATTACTTAATAAAGCCAATAGAGTTTCCTAGATTTATGAAAGCACTTAATAAAATAAACAGGAGAATTAAAAACAATGAAGATCTTAGTTCTAACTCCCAAAATCGTCCTTATATTTTTGTTAAAATTGACAAAAAGAAGATGAAAAAGATTTTTTTAGATGAAATTCTAACTGTAGAATCACTAAAAGATTATTTAAAAATAAACACAACGACAGGTAGGTATATTATTCACAGTACTCTATCTGATTTTACAAACTTATTACCTTCCAGTGATTTTATAAGAATACACAGGTCTTATACGATAGCTATCAATAAAATTGAAGCCGTCGAAGGTAATAGTGTAGAAATTGAAGGACTTAGATATGTAATAGGAAGGTCTTATATTGAAGAAGTAAAACATAAAATATTAAATTCTTCAATATAAGACATACATTCCCTAAGCTATTTTTTTAAAAAAAATACCGTTTAAAGGCCTCAATAGCAGCGTAATCCGCCAAACCTAAATCATTATATTTTTTAGCAGTTAACCTATTTCTATCTTCAACTCTTACCCAAAACTCTCTATCATCTTCTCCTTGAAACATTACACCATCTTTTTGTGATTGATGACAAAAAATAGCATGTCTCTTTTTTAAAACTTGATCTGGACTCATTGGTACAGCCATTTCAATCTCATAAGGTTCCCACTCATGCCATGCTCCACGGTATAACCAAACCCAACAGCCACTCATATAATCTTTATGCTTTAACTCTTCTAAAGAAGCGAATATAGCATCTAGACAAACTTTATGTGTGCCATGAGGGTCCGCTAAATCTCCTGCTGCATATATTTGGTGAGGCTTTACTTCTTCGATTAAATTAGATATTATATCAATATCTTTTTGAGATAAATTATTTTTACGAACCGTACCAGTTTCATAAAAAGGAAGATCTAAAAAATGAACATTGCTATCTGCTAATCCAAGGTATCGAGTTGCAGCAAGTGATTCACTTCGTCTAATTAAACCTTTTAATTTTCTAATTTCTAAAGCATCTACTTCATTACCCGTTTTAGTTTTCAAACTCTCTATTATCTCATTTGCCCCATTTGAATTTAACGCTTTCGCTATCTCAGCAAACTTTAAAGTTTCTTCGTCTGATACAGCAATATTTCCAGAAGTTTGGTATGCTATATGTACATCATGACCTTGTTGAACCAATCTATCAAAAGTTCCCCCCATAGAAATAACATCATCATCTGGATGTGGACTAAAAAGAATCACTCTTTTTCGTTCTGGGTTAGAGCGTTCTGGTCTGTATTTATCGTCCGCATTTGGTTTTCCTCCAGGCCATCCTGTAATAGTATGTTGTAATTTATTAAACATTTTAATGTTTAAATTATATGCCGAACCTTCTTCTATCAATAAATCAGACATACCATTATTATTATAATCTTTATCTGTTAGCTTAAGAAATGGTCTATTCGTTAATTCACTCAACCAAACAACGGCTTTTAACTTAAGTGTTTCTGTCCATGTACAAGAAGTAACTAACCATGGTGTTTTTACCCTAGTTAATTCTGAAGAGGCTTCTTTATCAAGAATAAACGTGGTATTACCATGCTCTTGCAAACATGTAGCTGGAACAAAAGAACTAATTTCACCTTCAACAGTTTCTTTTAAAATGGAAGCTTTACTGATTCCCCAACCTAATAATATAATTCTTTTAGCGGCATGAACTGTACCAAGCCCCATAGTAATAGCTTTCCTTGGCACATTGTCTAAGCCTAAAAACGACGATGCTGCATCCACTCTAGTAATATGATCTAAAGTAATACTTCTAGTCCTAGAATTGAAATGAGATCCAGGCTCATTAAAACCGATATGTCCTGTTCTACCTATTCCTAAAAGTTGTAAATCTATCCCTCCTAATTCTTGTATTTTTCTATCGTACTCAATGCAATATTCCTGTAATCCTTCACTACTAACATCTCCATTAGGGATATTAATGTTTTCAGGTAATATATCTACATGTTTAAAAAGATGTTCATGCATAAAATAAAAATAACTTTGAAGGTTGTTTTTATTCATTGGATAATATTCATCTAAATTAAAAGTTACAACATTAGAAAAACTTAACCCATCTTCTTTATGCATTCTAACTAATTCTTCATACACTTTAACAGGAGAAGACCCTGTAGACAGCCCTAATACACAGGGAGAATTTAATAATTCTTTTTTCTTAATTAGATTTGCAATTTCTTGGGCTACAATTATTGAGGCTTGATATGACGAGTCAAAAATTACATTATGAATCTTTTCAAAACGAGTTTCTTCAAACTTACCTGCTTCACTATACTTTATTGGTTGAGTATCCATTAAATGAATTGTTTTAATTAATTGTATAAAACTATATGGTTATGAATACAAAAATATCAAATTTTCGACCAATAACTGAAGACTGTAGATAAATAAATAATATATACGTCAATTCGTGTAATAAAAGTAAATACAGACACAAAATCAATATAATTATCTACAATAATATTATCAGGCTCTTTATCGAAGTTCTAGTGTTATTGATCGAAAATTTACCTCCCGATACCAATAAACATAAAGTTTAATAAAAAGTTAGAAAATATTAACAAATATTAAGAGATTAGATTAAAGTTTATTTTTAGATTGCTCAATAATTACAGTACAACTATAATTATTGGAAAATAATTTCTGAGTTACACGCCTAGTGTCTGTTTTATATTTTTTTGATATTTAGGTTTTTGTAGTACCATTCTAAGAATTGTTTTATGAAAAATGGATTCTTTGTATTGTGACCTATTAATTCTAAAACAAAATTCATCAAAGTA
>NZ_JBAHZZ010000119.1:0-7232 GCF_037132785.1 Flavicella sp.
TATTTTGATGAATTTTGTTTTAGAATTAATAGGTCACAATACAAAGAATCCATTTTTCATAAAACAATTCTTAGAATGGTACTACAAAAACCTAAATATCAAAAAAATACAAAACAGACACTAGGCGTATAACTCAGAAAAACTATTCATCAAAATAAAACAGACACTAATCGTATAACTCAAAAAAAAGAAAAACAGAATGAAATTTCAATATATATTCTTATTAATACTATCATTCGTAACTTCTTGTAAACAAACTTCAAAAAAAGAAGTAATTACAGAAAAACTATCTTCTTTAAAAGAGCAACCAAACATTCTTATAATTTTAATTGATGATGCTGGTTATGCAGATTTTGGTTTTATGGGAAGCGAAGATTTAGAAACCCCAAACATTGATAAACTTGCAAAAAGTGGGGTGATTTTTACGGATGCGCACGTAACTTCAACAGTTTGTGCTCCTTCAAGAGCTGGTTTAATGACAGGAAAATACCAACAGCGTTTTGGTTTTGAAGCAAACAATACTGGTTATGGAGATTCAGGAGACATCGGATTGTCGGACGAGGTAGTTACCATGGCTGATGTTTTTAAAGCAAATGGATATCATACTTATGCTTTAGGAAAATGGCATTTAGGAGGTCATAAATCAGATCACCCTAATCAACGAGGTTTTGATGAGTTTTTTGGCTTTGAATCAGGAAGTAGATCCTACTTTCCATTACTAAACCCAAGCAAAAGTAAAATGCTCCAGCATAATGGAAATCGGATAAAATTTGAGGGTTATATGACAGATGTATTAACTGACCAAGCGGTTAACTATATTCAAGAAAGTAAAGAACATCCCTTTTTTATGTATTTGGCATATAATGCAGTTCATACACCAATGCAAGCTAAAGAGGAACATTTAGAAAAATTCAAAAATCATCCAAAACAAAAATTAGCTGCTATGACTTGGAGTTTGGATGAAAACATAGGAAAAATCCAACAAAAGTTAGAAACTTTAAATATTGCTAATAACACATTAATTTATTTTTTAAGTGATAATGGAGGTGCCGCAAATAATTCATCATCTAATCTTCCCTTAAAAGGCTGGAAAGGGAATAAGTTTGAAGGAGGACATAGAGTTCCTTTTATCGTAAGTTGGCCTGGTGAAGTTAAAGGTAATAGAACTTTTAATGGATTGAGTTCCTCTTTAGATATTTTTACAACATCTATTTCAGCTGCTCAAATTAGAATAAGTGAAAAATTGAAATTAGACGGTGTTAATTTACTTCCGTATTTAAAAAGTGAAAAGATAGGTAATCCCCACGATAAATTATTTTGGAGAAAATTGGAGGAATCGGGAGCAAGAGTTGGAGATTATAAGTTAATTAGACTTCAAGATTATGGTTATTCCTTGTATAATTTAAGAGATGACTTGGGTGAAACAAAAAATTTAGTCAAAATAAATAGTCCAAAATTTGATGAAATTTTAATAGAATTAGAAAGTTGGGAAAAAGAAATCATCAAACCACTTTGGGTAGAAGATCGTAATTGGATGGATGTTACCTATCATATTCATGAGAGATTAATGGAAAACAAGAAAGTGCTGTATAAAAACCCTTCGGAAATGAAAAAAGTAAAAGAAGAAAATAATTAATTTACTGGAGTGTTATTCTACTCCCCCCGTTTAGGACGGTGAAATTTATGAGTGTAATTTTTTACTTTATATTTATAGATTAGAATTAGGAGTTTTCTTTTCCAATTCAGTATGTCTTCTTCTATCTTTTTATATTCTTTTAGAACGGGTTATTTCTGAAATTTTAATCTTAGAATTGCGTACTTTTACAGAGTACAAATAAACTTAAATGAAGATACATTTTATAGCTATTGGAGGTAGTGCCATGCACAATTTAGCCATAGCATTACATAATAAAGGATACAAGATTACAGGAAGTGATGATGCCATTTTTGAGCCTTCAAAGTCGCGCCTAGATAATAAAGGATTATTACCCGTTGAATTTGGGTGGTTTTCAGAAAAAATATCGATAGATTTGGATGCTGTTGTTCTTGGGATGCATGCAAAAAAAGACAATCCTGAATTATTAAAAGCACAAGAATTAGGTGTGAAAATTTATTCATATCCGGAGTTTTTGTACGAGCAGTCAAAAAACAAAACAAGAGTTGTAATTGGAGGTTCCCATGGTAAAACGACCATTACTTCTATGATTTTACATGTATTGAATTATCATGATATATCTGTGGATTATATGGTGGGTGCACAATTAGACGGTTTTGACACCATGGTACATCTTACAGAAGAAAATGAATTTATGATTTTAGAAGGAGATGAATATTTGTCATCTCCAATTGATAGAAGACCTAAATTTCATTTGTACAAACCCAATATTGCTTTGTTAAGTGGAATTGCTTGGGACCATATAAACGTATTTCCAACATTTGAAAATTATAAAGAGCAGTTTAAGATTTTCACAGACTCCTTGACTAATGGTGGTATTATGGTGTATAATGAAGAAGATATTCATGTAAAGGCTGTGGTAGAAGGAAGTGAACATACGATTAAAAAGTATGCATACAGTACACCAAATCATAAGATTGAAAATGGAATTACTTATTTAGACACTGCAGTTGGAGCAATGCCTTTGGAAATATTTGGAAGTCATAATTTACAAAATTTAGCGGGCGCAAAGTGGATTTGCCAGCATGTTGGTATTGATGAAGAAGAATTTCATGAAGCGATTTCTAGTTTTAAAGGAGCTAGCAAGCGTTTGGAAAAAATCGCAGAGAACAAAAGTACTGTCGTGTTTAAAGATTTTGCACATTCTCCTTCTAAAGTAATGGCTACCACAACTGCTGTAAAAAAACAATACGCAAAAAAAACGCTTTTAGCGTGTTTGGAATTGCATACTTATAGTAGTTTAAATGCTGGTTTTTTAAAAGAATATGTAGGAGCATTGGACAAGGCAGACAAGGCTGTTGTTTTTTACTCTCCAAATGCTGTTAAAATAAAACAGTTGAAAGAGGTTTCTGAAATACAAATTAAAGAGGCTTTTCAACGAGAGGATTTAATCGTGTATACTGACCCTAAAAAGTTTAAAGAGTTTTTGTTTTCTGAAAATCTTGAAAACACTGTATTATTACTGATGAGTTCTGGAAATTACGGAGGCTTGGATTTTGAAGAGGTAAAGTCATTACTTAACTAATAAAAAAGGCTTCCAAATGGAAGCCTTTTTTATTAGTTAAGTAATGATTAAAATCTTCTACCAACACCGATACCTATGGACCAAGTTCCAAATTCATCTTTACGATAATCATAGAATACTGTAGGAGACAAATCCCAATATTCTGCAAATTCTATTTCATACTCCAACCCTGCTCTTATGATAAAAAGATTCTCGCTTTTTTCAAACTCAACTCCCGCTCCAAAGACCACAACAAGATCTTTATATACTTTCGCTAGTCCGTCTAAAGTAACGATCACAGGATATTCTTTTTCTACAGTTAATTCGTCTTCAGGTTTTTCAATTTCGTAAATTAAAAGTTCTAAGTCGTTATGTAACCCTATTCCAAATTTCGGATTAAACCAATACTCTAAATCCAATCCTATTGATGGTACAATAATGGTTGACACCCCTTCTGAAGTACCAGTAGGAATGTAGGTATGACTTAACACAGGGCTAATACGGAAGTGCTTGTATTCTTTTTCTTCTTTTTGTGAAAACAAGTTTAAAGAGAAGAGTAAAAGTCCAATAAACAGATATTGACTACTGATTTTTTTTTTCATGATATAGTTGCTTTTTATATTTAATATTGTGACAATAGTATTTATACCCATAAGAATAGAACATAATAAATCTTAACATTTTTCCCAAAAGAAAGGAGTTAAAAGTATTAAAACAGTGAACAGTTCAAGGCGACCTATTAACATTAGGAATGAACAAAATAATTTTGCAGAATCTGATAAATGAGAATAATTATCTATAGGGCTTAAGGAGCCTAATGCAGGACCAACATTTCCAAGTGAAGAAGCTGCGGCACCAATAGCTGAGAGGAAATCTAATCCCATAAAACTTAAGATGACAGAACTAATAATAAAAATTAACATGTAAAGCACAAAGAAGGATAGAATATTAAAGACAATAATCCTAGAAACTCCTTTTCCATTGTATCGAACAGGAATAATAGCATTAGGGTGTAATAATTTTTTAAATTCTAAAAGACTGTTTTTTATCATAATGATATGACGTACAATTTTAACACCTCCACTAGTTGATCCTGCAGAGCCTCCTATTAGAAATAAAGAGAAAATTAGCATCGTACCAAGTGAATTCCATGTGGTATAATCAGCAGAAACAAATCCTGTGGTTGTAAGTACTGCTACAACCTGAAAACCAGCGTGGCGAAATGAACTTTCTAAAGCCCCCCAAGGCATTGGATGGTCAATAGCTGACTCGAGTCCTGACGTTTGAAAATATTGAATGATTATCGTAATTACGATTGTCATAAAGATGGATCCGAATAAGTAATATTTGAATTCTTCGTTTTTAAATATTTTATTTAAGCGTCCTTTTAATGCAAAATAGGTCAGAATAAAATTGGTTCCAGCAATAAACATAAATACCATTACGATATACTGAATAATAGGCATATTATTCCAGTAGGCCATACTATCATTTTTTGTTGAGAAACCACCTGTGCTCATTGTTGCCATGGCATGATTTAAGGCATCAAACCAAGTCATTCCTGCTACCTTTAACAAGAGAAATTCGGTTATTGTTAGTGAGACATAAATAAGCCAAAGACGTTTCGCTGTTTGCGTAATTCTCGGATGCATTTTATCGGTAGAGGGACCTGGAGCTTCCGCCATAAAAAGTTGCATTCCTCCAATTCCTAATAAGGGTAAAATAGCAATGGTAAGAACAATAATTCCCATTCCTCCAATCCAATGAGTTGCACTTCTCCAAAATAAAATTCCATTTGGCAAAGCCTCTATATCATTTACAATGGAGGCTCCTGTGGTTGAATATCCAGAGATAGTTTCAAAAATGGCATCTACAAAGTGAGGTATGGTTCCAGTAAACAAATAAGGAAGTGTTCCTGTAAAAGTAAGAATCAACCAACCCAAGGTCACAATAATATAACCTTCTCTTTTTTGGAGTTGTTTAGGTGCATTTCTATTAAAGAACCACATAAAAAAACCGAGAGTGATCGTAACTAATCCAGCAGATAAAATACCTATATATGCACTTTCGTTATTATATAGGCTAAACGGAACCGAAAAAAGCATAAAAATACCATTTAAAATAGCCGTAAGGCCTAAAAAACTAATGACAATTTTTAAATTTAAACCTGTAGATTTCATTATCTAATTGTTAAATAAATTTTCAATGTCTCCAATTGATTTGGGTAAACAAAAGACAATAACTCTATCTCCTTTTAATATTTGAAAATCACCAAAAGTCATACTCGCTACCCCTTTTCTCACAACACCTCCAATAACAGCTTTGTCTCTAAGCTCTAAATCTTTTATTTTAAATTTTGTCGCTTTTGAATTTCTTTTTACGAAAAACTCTAAAACTTCAGCATCTACATTATGAAGATTAGTGAGTGCTAATACTTTACCTTTTCTGACATGTTTAAAAATAGCACTGGCTGCTAATAATTTTTTATTGATAAGAGTGTCAATACCTATGGTTTGTGAAATATTTATATAATCCATATTTTCAACCAAGGCAATGGTTTTTTTAACTCCTTTGGATTTGGCAACCAAACAAGACATAATGTTCGTTTCTGAATTCCCGGTTACAGCAACAAAGGCATCCATTTTATCAATAGATTCTTCATCCAATAATTCTACATTCCTACCATCTCCATGAATAATCAAAGTATCGCAAAGTAAATCTGCCAATTCAAAAGCTTTGTCTCTATTAATTTCAATAAGTTTTACATTAAAATTGTGATCACAAAGATTTATTGCGGATTTTTGACCAATTCTACTTCCTCCTAGAATCATTACATTCTTTATTCCTACCTTTTTTTTACCAATAAGTTCGTAAACTCTATCTACATGCTCCTTAGTGACAGAAAAATAAACCTGATCATGGTGTTTGAATATTGTGCTTCCTCCAGGAATTATAGTTTCAATTGTATTTTCTCGTTTTAAAGAAATGATAGTGAAATTAATCCCAGAATACGTCTGTTTAACCTCTTGAACCGTTTTTCCTAACACGGGAGATTGAGAAGAAAGTCTCGCTCCTAAAATGGTAATTGCTCCATTTTCAAACTCAAATTTATCGTTAAAAACAGATTCATTTAAAAGTGTTTCAATCTCTTTTGCAGCCAAAAACTCAGGAGAAATCATATAGTCAACTCCTACTTCAGTAAAGTTTATTTCAGTGGTTGTTAAAAACTCTGTATTTGAAATTCTAGCGATAGTTTTTTTTACTCCTAGTTTTTTACTCAATGCAGCAATGGTAAGATTGGTGTTTTGAGATTCTGTAACAGCCAAAATTAAATCTGCATTTTGGATCCCCACTTCTTTTAATAATTTTATAGAAGTTGCATCTCCTTTTAATGTGATAACATCTAAGTGGTTATCTATATATATTAACTTCTTGGCATCAGAATCAATAACAAAAGTATCTTGAGCTTCATTAGAAAGTAGTTTTGCCAAATGGAATCCTACATCTCCTGCACCAGCTATTATGATTTTCATTGAATAAAAATTTGTACAAATGTAATGAAGAATTCGAAAACTACTTCTATGAAGATTATAAATAACGAAAACGTTTCATTAATAAAAAACTGAATTAAAGTCACAAATGAATCTTTTGATAAAAAAATCTCATAATACGCAAAGGGTATTAATACTTATATCTTTTCCTAGTCCTGTTCTTTAAATTGTTTCGATCTGCTTTATGTGTGTATAAATTGCCGTTGCATTAAGCTCTTGAATTCAGTATTTATTCTATTTATCTTTCCAAATTCGTTGACATATGCGCTCTGAAAACAATGCTTTTTTCTAGATTTACAAGTGCCCTAAACTACCTGTTCGGGACTATAACCCACTCGAAAAAACAGTGCAACTTATTGGCTTCAAGGTTGTAACGCAACAAAACGTTTTAGTTTTATGATGTTACTAAGCTACAATTTTAAGTTCAATATCCATCATTTCTTTTGGTGTTTTATATCCAAGTATCTTTCTAGGTCTATTATTTAGTTTTTCTTGAATAATT
>NZ_JBAHZZ010000137.1:0-13067 GCF_037132785.1 Flavicella sp.
AGTTAATGTTATATTAAAAGGAACATCAATAGGAACAATAACAGATTTTGACGGAAATTACTCCATAAATGTTTCATCCTCTGATGCTATATTAGTGTTTTCTAGTATAGGATTTGTAAGTAAAGAAATTGTTTCAGGATCCAAAACAACTATTAATGTATCCCTAGAATCAGACTTAATGGCTCTGGATGAAGTAATCGTAGTGGGTTTTGGCACACAGAAAAAAACAACACTTACAGGAGCTGTATCTCAAGTTAAAGGAGATGATATGTTAAGAGCTAAAGGAACATCAAATGCTGCCATAGCATTACAAGGTGAAGTTCCTGGAGTTGTAATAACGCGTACTTCACCACGACCAGGGAATGAAAATTTTGACATCAAAATTAGAGGTGACATTTCTGTAAATGGTATTGATCCTCTTATTTTATTAGATGGTCTTGAAATTCCGATGTGGCAACTAGGAACTATCAATTCCAACGACATTGAAACATATTCTATCATAAAAGATGGATCTGCTGCAATTTTCGGTACCAAAGCCGCTGGTGGTGTAATCTTGATTACAACTAAAAAAGGTAAAAAAGGTAAAATGGAAATTACCTACAAAGGTGAAATTCAAGTTAACATGCCTAACGACATGCCTATTGCAAATTTAAGTGAATGGGCACAATTATGGCTGGTAGCAGGAGATAATGATGAACATAATTATTTAGATTCAGATGGAAATGAACAGTATGCTGCTCCAAATTACCGTTTTTTCTCAAGAGATGAATTAGTATCTATAATTGATGGTACAATGCCAATGGCACCAGAATCTTATTATTGGTTTGGGAAGGATCAATACTTTTCTGATGTAAGTCAATTCGACGCAATTTATGGTAATACAATTTCAGAAAGACATGATATATCAGTCTCTGGAGGGAGTGATAAAGCAACTTATAGAACATCGTTTGGATATGCAGACGAACGTTCACCAATTGCGTATGTTTACGATGGTGCAAGGAGATATAATTTCCGTACAAACCTTTCATATGAAATAAATGATTATTTAAGTATGGACGTAACCACTTCTTACGATAATAGAACTGTAAGTTCTCCAATACAAGGTGTAGGTAGTGGTCTCCAAAATATGAATCTGTTCCCTCTTTACAACCCAGATGGTCAATATTACGATAATTTCGGAGCATCCAATCCTTTAGCTTTACTTGATGAAGGTGGACGTGATGATAACAATACAGAAATATTTCGTTTAGGAGGTAAAATCACATTGGATTTAGATAAACATATCAAAGGATTATCTTTCAGTTACTTAGGAAACATGAGTGCAAGAGACGCACGTAGAACTTACAGATATACATCTGTAACGATGTACGATTGGTTCGGTAATGTTACTTTTACTCCAACAACTTTATTATCTTCTAGCCTAAGAGTAGATGTTGATAAACATTTTTTTCAAAACCATGTATTTCAAGCGAACTACAACAAATCTATTGGAGATCACAATTTTGCTTTAATGGCAAATGTAACTTCCGAACTAAACCAAGTAAGCAATTATCAAATGAATAGGTCTAACATGCTTTCTGACGATTTAGATGATTTAAATACAGGTGATGCTACAACACAAACAAATAGTGGTGGTAGTAATGCAGTAGGATTGGTTGCGTATCTTGGTAAGTTCAATTATGATTACAAAAGTATTTATCTTTTAGAATTATTAGGGCGTCGTGATGGTTCATCAAGGTTTAATGAAGAAAACAGATGGAAAAACTTTTTCTCAGTATCTGGCGGTGTCAATTTACATCAATTAAGTTTTGTCCAAGATTTAAATGTTTTTGACAATTTAAAAATACGTGCTTCTTATGGAGAAACAGGATCTATATCCGGTATCGGAAATTATGATTATATTTCTCTTATAAATACAGGTTCCACTATATTTGGAAGTGATCCTTCACTTGCTAATACTGCGATAGTATCATCCCTAATTTCTGAAGATCGCTCTTGGGAACGCGTAGCAAACACAAACATTGCAGTCGATTTTTCTCTATTAGACAGAAGACTTAATGGTGTTATAGAAGTGTATCATCGTGAAAATAACGATATGTTAATTGACATCACATACCCTGCACAGATAGGTTTTAATTCAGGTGCTATTCCAAAAACCAATAGTGGAGACTTTACCAATAATGGATACGAATTGTCTTTAAACTGGAAAGATAAAATAGGAGAGGTTAAATACAATGTAGGTTTAAGTTTTTGGGATAGCGATAGTGAAGTAAAGCGATATGAAGGTAAGACTGCCATTACTATAGGATCAAATTCTAGTATTGAAGGCAAACCACTTAATGCATTATATGCATACAAAACAGATGGAGTTTTATCTACTGAAGCAGAAGTATTAGATTATTATAATCAATATGGCTTTGTTGATCAAGCCAATCAAAATACTATGAAGACAGGAACATTATTGCCGGGGTATAGAACTACAAACCGTCTATTACCAGGGAACGTAAGACGTGTAGATGTGAATGGAGATGGCATTATAGATCAAGATGATTTAGTATTTGTAGGAGATGCAAACCCTCACCTAAGTTATGCTATTAGATTTGGAGCAGAATATAAAGGACTTGATTTTAGCGCATTCTTTCAAGGTGTAGGGGAACAAAACATTTTACGAGAAGGAGCATTAGCATACCCATTCCGTAGTTGGTGGACAAACCAAAACACGGCTTTCCTAGGCACAACTTGGACTGTAGACAATCCAAATGCTGAAAACCCAGCAGCATTTTATAATACGAGTAGAAAAACTTGGAATTATGGAGACACAAATGATATTAACATCATAAAGGCAAGTTATTTAAGATGTAAAACTATTTCGTTAGGATATACAATTCCACAAAACACTGTTGAAAAAGCGGGATTAAATAGAGTTCGCCTCTCTCTTTCGGGTAATGACTTGTTTGTATTTACCAATATAAATGATGGGTTAGATCCAGAACACAACAATGAGTCTGGAAGTTCAACTATGCCATTTGTTTCTTCAATAATATTGGGTGTAGAAGTTTCATTTTAATAACTAAAAAATATGAAAAATATGAAAAATATGAAAATTATAAACTTGAAAACATCAGGTATAATTATCTTTCTCGCAGCTTTTTTACTAAGTAGCTGTGAAGATTATTTAGATCAAGATCCACTAGATGAGATAACAGAAACGTTGTACTTTAAGACTCCTGAACAATTTGAAAATGCGGCCAATAAATTCTATACTAATTTAGGATTTGATTATGGTGATCAGTCATCCGATTTATCTAATAACATTTCTGGAAATCCCATGTACGGACAAGGACTTTATACTACTGTAAATACGGATGATATTTGGACTGATAATTACTATAATGTACGACCACCTATACAATTAATTCAAAAAGCCACTGAATACACCGGAGATCAGTCTGAAATAGCAGCATCTGTTGGAACGGCTTATTTCTTTAAAGCGTGGCATTACCATTTATTGCTAAGACGATTTGGAGGAGTACCCATAATAAATGAGCTTCTAGACACTAATTCTGAAGAAGTTTACGCTCCAAGAAATAGCCGATATGAAGTTGTTTATCAAATTATTGAAGATTTAGATATCGCAATTTCTAAATTACCTACTGCTAGTTCTTTAGGTCTTGAGGGACAAGGAAAAGTATCTATTGAAGTTGCAAAATCTCTTAAAGCACGTGTGTTATTATATGAAGCTACTTGGGAAATGTATGTTGGCACAAGCACAGATGGTGATGGTACTACTGATGGCGCAGGTTCTGCAAAACCTGCTGGATACCCAAGTACAGATGATATGTTATCAGATGCTAAACAAGCCGCACTTGAGGTTATGAATAGTGGGTATTTTGAATTATGGGACAAGAGTGCAACACTACTAGGTGATAGACATTTATTTTATCTTTTTAATTTAGAGGACGGAGATTCAAATCCAGCAGGCTTCACTAAATCTGACAATAAGGAATTTATCTTCCAAAAAGTTTACGATTATACATTGGGGCAAATTAATCAAAATCTAACTCATGCAAGACCCATTGGTCCTTCACGTAAAATGATGGATATGTATTTATGTACTGATGGATTACCTGTTCAATATTCTAATGTATTTCAAGGATATGGAACAATGGCTTCGGAATTTGAAAACAGAGATTTTCGTTTAAAAAGTTTTGTAAGAACTCCTTTAGTAGAATATTGGGGTTGGGGATCCGCCACAGATGGCGGAGGAGCACAATATGGTGTAGATTTTGCTGATAGTGGAGTAAATTTTGATTACCGTCATATACCACAGCTAGTAAGTCCAGGAGGAGGCCGTAGTGTTGGTTATGAGGGGACAAAATTCACAACAGAACACAGATATCGAGAGACTAGAGAAGAATCATATAATTATCCTCATATACGCTTAGCAGAGGTAATGCTTATTTATGCAGAAGCAACTGTTGAACTAGGAAATGGAAGTATTTCAGATGCAGACCTCGACCTTTCTATAAACAAAATAAGAAATCGTGCAGGTGTAGCTTCTTTGACGAATGCGTTGATTGCTCCATTTTCGGATTTAACAATGATTGGTGAAATACGACGTGAACGTGCTATTGAACTAGAAGGTGAGAATCAACGTTTTGATGATTTAAAACGCTGGGGAATTGCTGAGGAAGAGTTAAACAGAGATGTCTGTATAGTCTATATAACTGGTACAGAATACGAAACAGCTGACAATCCACTAAATCCAGGGAATCTTATTTATGATAAAGATGGTTTCCTTTACGGGTTAACAACTGGCGAAGAAAGTCCATCAACTTATGCTGGTATTGCAACAACTAAGGCTGGTGCTTTAATATATGATCCTGCAGGTAACCGTACATTTGCATTAAGAAACTATATAGATCCAATACCAAGAGATGAAATAGTTTTAAATGAAAACTTATTACAAAACCCAGGTTGGTAGTAATTTGTTATAAATATTTTTGTAGGTAAATTTAATAAGAGTAGTTGTAGATATTTTATCGGTAACTGCTCTTATTTTATTTTGACAAGGACCCTAGTATACCTCCTTATACCAATTTAACATTCAAATAACGTATTAAATTCGTTTCTTTTTCATTCATATTTCACACAAAAACAAAACCCTAGCAGAGCTATGCTACAATTTTTAAAGATTATCTGAATAAAAAACATTCCAAATTATTATTACGTCATTTAAAAATAAAATTGATTTAAGAGCTGTCAATACACCTGATAAATAATCTGTGCTTACAAACTACTTATTTTCAATCATTATTCGGCTTTTAATTCTTTTTTAACAAATTCAGAAGGAGTTAAATCAAATAACTCTTTAAAAGTCTTACTAAAATATGCAGTTGAATTAAAACCAGACATATGTGTTACTTCTTTGATAGAATACATGTTACTTTTCAATAAATCAGAAGCATGTCTAAGTCGTATCGTACGAATAAAATAGCTCGGGTTATTACCCGTTAAAGAATTTATCTTTCTATACAGCTGAGAACGCCCTATACCTAACTCTTTAAACAAATGCTCTTGTTTAAAATCAACATCACTAATATTATCGACAATTATTTTTGTTGCTTTATCCATAAACGCCTCGTCTATATTATTTGAAGTTACTTCACTTGACAGAAAAACACCTCCTATCTCGGAGAATCTTTTTCTTAATCTAGATTTTGCTTCCAGCAAATTTCTTACCCTAGACTTTAAAACAGCCATCACAAATGGCTTAGACAGATAACCATCTGCACCACTGTCATAACCATCTACACGATCGGCTTCTAGGATTCTTGCTGTTAATAGCAATACTGGTATATGGCAAGTTTCAAATTCAGATTTGATAGCCCTACACATTTCAAACCCATCCATTTTAGGCATCATTACATCACTTATCACAATATCTGGATAATATTTATTCACCATTTTTAATCCCTTCTCTCCATCTACGGCTTCTAATACATCGTAGTCCCCTAATAAATCTCCTTTTAAATGAATTCGCAGCTCTTTATTATCCTCTACCAATAGAATTGTTGGCTTTTTTCTGTTATTATTATTATTATTATTATTATCTGGTTGATTTGTATTGTCATAAGCTACATCATCATTTACAATAGACAATTCATATTCAACTGACTTCATTGAGTTTATTAAAAATTCATTTTTCACATTTTCAACAACCTTTAATTCTGCATTAAGATCTAACGGTAGTCTTACAACAAACTTACTGCCTTTAAAAATTTGACTTTCAACAAAAATATCTCCACCATGTGACTCAACTAATGCTTTTGTGAAATTCAAACCAATTCCAGTTCCTCCTTTATTAAAATCAACATTATAAAAACGTGTGAAAATGTTTTTTAATTGTTCCTTATTTAGTCCAACGCCAGTATCTTTAACTGTAATTTGAACATAATTCCTTAATTTTTCTTTTTTGAATATAAAAAAATGAGACTTGCTTTTTGCACGAGATATTTCATCAATTGAGACAGTAATTTCTCCCTCACTTTCAGTAAATTTTATGGCATTGGATATTAAATTTATAATTATTTTTTCAACTTTATCAAAATCAAAAAGACAATGGACTTCTTTTACAGATGATTCGAATTTATAATCCAATTCTTTTTTAATTGCTAAACCTTTAAACAGAGAGAAAATATCTTCACAATACTTAACTACATCACCCTTTTCCAATTGGACAGGAGCCATACCAACATCCATTTTTCTATAATCCAATAATTGATTCACTAAATGCAATAATCTTCTGGCACTTCGTTGAATGGACAATGCAGATGTTTTTATTGTTTCAGGATCTCCTTTGAAATTAGATAATATTTTATCAACAGGATTTAATATAAGTGTTAATGGTGTTCTAAACTCATGAGAAACATTGACAAAAAACTGAAGTTTCAATTGATCTAAATCACTTACCTGAGCTTGTTTTATTTTTAGAGTATAAATACGAAGGATAAGAAAAAAGAGTAATAGCCCTGAAGCAAAATACAATAAATACGCCCACCAGGTTTTCCAGGGAGGAGGTAAAATTGTAAATTTAATTTTTGTTGTTTGTGCATTTTCCAATTGTCCATCTGTAGATGCAATTACCTCAAAAACATATTCACCTGGCAATAAATTTGAATAATTCACATCTCTCCTAGACCCAACATTTAAAAAATCATCATCCAATCCATACATTTTATAAGCATACTGAACCAACTCAGGATTTTCAAAATAAAGAGCCAAATACTCGAATGATATATAATTCTCATCGTGCCTAAAAATTAAACTTTTAGTTTCGCTTATTGATTTTTCTAACAAAACTCTATTGTTTACTGTATCACCTACAATAATTTTTTTATTGTATAATTTAATATCTGTTATCTTGGGGTAAACAAGGTCTGATTTTTCCAAAGAAATATCATTCGGATTAAAAATATTAAAACCGTTTTTACCTCCAATTATAATTCTTCCATCTAAAGTTTTTGCAATTGATTTTGTCTGATACTCTGACCCTTGTAAGCCGTCACGGTCATTGAAGTTTTTAAAAACATCAGTATCAGGATTAAGTAATGAGAGTCCATTTTTAGTTGTTATCCAAATATTATAATTCTCATCCTCTTTTACTCCAAGAACAAGATCACCTGGAAGCCCATCTTGAGAAGTGTACGCCTTTACCAAATTTACATTTTTATCTAATTTGTAAATTCCACTATCAGCACCTACCCAAATATTACCTAAATGATCTTCGGTTACATAATTAACCCCATTCCCTTCAATACCTTTTATTTTGACACTAATAAAATCGATTTTTTTTGGAATAAATGAATCTAACTTATTCAAATCAACAATACTCAAGCCTAATGAGGTTCCGATAAACAAACGTTGTTTGGAATCAATAAATGTATAAATTATATCATTACTTGCTAATCCATTTTGCTCACCATAATTACTCTTGTAATTGTGAAATCGATTTGTTTTTGGATTGTATAAACTGATTCCTTCTGTTCTCAACCCAAACCACAATCTGTGTTTTGAATCTTCAACTCCACTCCAAACTGAGTTTTGACCTATAGAAGCAGGGTTATTATACTTATGATAAAACCTTTCGACATTTTTTGTTTCTGGATTAAATTTGTTTAGACCTCCATCCAAAGTACAAATCCAAATATTTCCGTCATGTGCTTCAAAGGCATATAAAATCTTATTTGAACTTAAAGTATTCGAATCCTTTGGATTGTGACTAAAATATCTAAATAAATTATTTTTTTCATCAAAAAGATTCAGTCCTCCATTATAGACTCCTAACCAAATTCTTTTTTTAGAATCTTCAAAAACAGACTGTACTATTTTTTCATTAAGTCCGTATGGATTGTCTGGTTGATAATAATAATGACCAAAAGAGTATTTTGAAGGCTCTAATTTACTGACTCCTTTGTCATAACTTCCTATCCAAAAAACACCATTTTCTCCTTCAAATATTTTTGAAGGCTTATTATTCGGAATTGAGTAAGAATCAAAAAAATCACTTACTATATGCTTCATAATTTTGTTTTCTCCCTTTTTAAATATAAAAACCCCAAAGACATCTGTAGAGACCCAAAACAGCCCATTTTTAGCTTGATAAAAATCTGTTATAGGCACACTATAATCAACTAAAGAAATATGTTTAAAATTATTTTCTTTTTTGTTCCATACAATTAAATTGGATAGGTCATTACCAATCCAAAAATCATCATCATCATCAATTAAAATTTGTTTTGTAATATGATCTAATTCATAAGCTATTTTCTTTTCAATAAAAACTCGTTCAAAACGATCTAACTTTTCATTATATTTATTGAGGTTTTGACCACTTGTTCCAACCCAAATGGTGTAATCTCTATCCTGTACTATAACATTCGCACTATTATCATCAATAGAGTGTACATTTGATTGGTCGTTTAAATAAAATGAAAAATTTAATTTAAGTATATCCGTATAAGACTCTTCTAATATGATTTTAACAACTCCATTATTAGTTGCCACCCATAGCGTATTATTAATATCACTGTATAACAAATCATTAATAACCTGTCTCTGATTGTTTTCCTGAGAAAAATTATTGTAAAGATTTATACGTATAAAACTATCATTTTTTTTGTTTAATAAATTCAAACCATTATTAGTCCCTATCCAGAGATTTCCTTCCTGATCTTCTTCAATCGCATTAATCCTATTATTACTAATAGAGGTCGAATCATTTAAAACAGACCTAAAAACTTCAAATTCATAGCCATTATATTTATTAAGTCCATCTATAGTTCCAAACCATAAATATCCTTCTTTATCCTGAAACACTTCTAAGCAAGTACTACTTGACAAGCCATCAGTCGTATCTAAACTTTCAAATCTTAAGTTATTCAATTGTCCAAAAATGGAAACTGAAAAAAAACAACTCACAAAAATTAAGTGTATATTTTTATTCATTTATTTAAAAAATTTATGCAATTTAACACTCTTTATTCAAAAAACATATTGAAGTGATTTAAACTTTTACGCGAAAAAAAAGGGCTATCTACCTCTATATAACATGTCTCAATTACCTGACATACAGTAAACTACAACCAAAACAATAGACGATAACACGATAGAAAAGGAAATTATACCACGTATATCATTAACAAAACGAAGATTTCCTCCAACGGCTCCATTAGTTAAGATAATTAATGCAATTTTTCACAAGCTAAAAACAGGTACAATGGCATCAATTACCTACACAAGTCTTTTCACGAAAAAGACATTGATTTCAAAGTCAGTCTATTATCATTACCGAAAACAATGTATCAATGGAGCTTGGAAAACCTGACGGATTGACTACACTGGACAACCATAAATTAAAATAGATCTCTTAATATAGATTTAGACGACAGCCATACGCCTGCAATTAGAGGACGTAAAACAGGAAGAGTCTCAGGTAAGAAAAAACAAAAAACTACCAACGCTCTCTATTTGAGTATCTATTTCCGGATATAGTCCAATGTTAAATCTCACTTCTAATGTTAAATTAACGTTATGTAAATATGTTTTTAACGTAAATATTACATATCTTTGGGTTAATAACAAATACTACTAACATTTAATATATATATATTATGAAAAAGCTATTGTTTATTGCGGTTATATTCACCTCTCTAGTAATTTCAGCTCAGAATATTACAAATATTGAAGCTCCAAAACCAGTATATGAAGTGGAAGACGGCTTGGTTAAAGTGACTAATTTTTATGTAACAGGAGAAATTAGAGAACAGGGGTTCTATGATGCAGAAAAAAAATTAACTGGAGAATGGATTCAGTATAACAAAACTGGAAAACGAACTATAGTAGCTAATTACTATAAAGGAGTTAAAGTTGGAAAATGGCTAGTGTGGCAAGGAGATAAAATGTTACAAGTAGATTATGAGCAATCAAGGGTTGCAAATGTTAGTGAGTGGAAAGGCACGAGTACTCTAGCAGATAATTAAAATCATTGTAAAACTTTTTGTTTACACATGGGAACGCATTAAATGTATTAATTACATTTAATGCGTTTTTTTTGTTATCTTCGTATTTGAAATCTCATAAATAGTGATTTTTTGAATGTAAAATTATCGTACATGGATGATTAAATTTGTATTTTTGTTGGGTTAATAAATTTTAAAAAACTTCAAATGAGAAAACTTCAAATGGTTGACTTAAAGGGTCAATATGTAAAAATAAAAGATCAAGTCGACAAAGCGATTATTGATGTAATTGATTCTACTGCTTTTATCAATGGTCCAGAAGTTAAACAGTTTCAGAAAGATTTAGAAAATTATTTAAATGTAAAGCATGTGATTCCTTGTGCTAACGGGACAGATGCTCTACAGATTGCTATGATGGGTTTAGGGCTGAAACATGGTGATGAAGTAATAACAACTGACTTTACTTTTGCTGCAACTGTTGAAGTGATCGCTTTACTTAACTTAACACCTGTTTTGGTGGATTGTGATTTACAGGACATGAATATTTCTATCGAAGCGATAAAAAATGCAATTACACCAAAAACCAAGGCAATTGTGCCTGTACATTTATTTGGTCAAGCTGCAGATATGGATGCTATAATGGCATTGGCGAAAGAGCACAATCTGTATGTAATTGAAGACAACGCACAAGCCGTAGGTGGTTCTTATTCTTCTAAAGATGGAATTAAAAAACTTGGGACTATTGGTGACGTGGGAACAACCTCTTTCTTTCCTTCTAAAAATTTAGGCTGTTACGGAGACGGTGGAGCTATTTTTACAAATAATAACGAATTAGCACATACAATTCGTGGAATTGTAAATCACGGAATGTATGAAAGATACCGTCATGATGTAGTGGGAGTGAACTCTAGACTGGACAGTGTACAAGCTGCCGTTTTAAGAATAAAATTACCGTATTTAGATACATATAATAAGGCAAGACAAAATGCTGCGTTATATTACGCTAAAGGATTAGGAGTGAATAAAAACATTGTGGTTCCTGATAATAATGAGTTTCATGTTTTTCATCAATATGTAATTAGAATTACCAATGGAAAAAGAGATGGTTTGTTAGCTCACTTACAAGAAAAACAAATACCATGTGCTATTTATTACCCAATTCCTTTACATAAACAAAAAGCATATATTGATAAAAGATATATAGAAGAGGCATTTCCCGTAACCAATCAATTGTCTGACGAGGTGATTGCCTTACCCATTCATACTGAGTTAGATACAGAACAACAAGACTATCTTATAAACACAATACTAAATTATATAAATTAAAAAAAATGGCTAAAATACTTGTAACAGGAGGATTAGGATTTATTGGATCACACACAGTTGTTGAACTACAAAATAAAGGATATGAAGTTGTTATTATTGATGATCTATCAAATACAACAATTGATGTTTTGGATAATATTACTACTATTACAGGTGTCAAACCTGAATTTGCTCAAATCGATTTAAGGGTTAAAAAAGACATTAAAGATTTTTTCGACTCGTATTCAGTTGATGGAATTATTCATTTTGCAGCTTTTAAAGCTGTAGGTGAAAGTATACATAAACCATTGGACTATTATGAGAATAACTTAGGGTCTTTGATTTATTTATTACAGGAAATGAGAGACAGAAAGTTAGATAACTTTATTTTCTCTTCTTCATGTACTGTTTATGGTCAGGCAGATGAGTTGCCTATTACTGAAAAAGCACCAATAAAAACGGCAGAGTCTGTTTATGGAAACACAAAACAAATTGGAGAAGAAATAATTAGAGATGCGAGTACTGCTCACGGAATCAATTCGATTGCGCTGAGATACTTTAATCCAGTAGGGTCGCATCCTTCTATTAAAATTGGAGAATTACCATTAGGCGTTCCTCAAAATTTAATTCCATTTATCACTCAAACAGCAGCAGGAATAAGAGCTGAATTGTCTGTTTTTGGAGAAGACTATAATACGGTAGATGGAACTGCAGTTAGAGATTATATCCATGTAGTTGATTTGGCAAAAGCTCATATTGCAGCTTTACAACGCCTGATTAACAATAAGAATAAAGAATCTTTTGAGTACTTCAATGTAGGTACTGGAAAAGGCAGTTCTGTACTAGAAATAATAAATACTTTTGAAAAAGTAAATGATTTAAAATTAAATTATAAAATTGTAAAGAGAAGAGCTGGAGATATTACAGCCGCTTTTGCGGATACTACAATCGCAAATAAAGAATTGAACTGGAAAACAGAGCTGTCTTTAGAAGACGCATTGAGTTCGGCATGGAAATGGCAACAAGCTCAAAAATAATTGAGCAACTAATAAATTAAAAAAGGCGCAAAACAGCGCCTTTTTGGTTGTTGTATAAAAAGAACTGAGTTATACGTCTAGTGTCTGTTTTGTGTTTTTTTGATATTTAGGTTTTTGTAGTACCATTCTAAGAATTGTTTTATGAAAAATGGATTCTTTGTATTGTGACCTATTAATTCTAAAACAAAATTTATCAAAGTAAGCT
>NZ_JBAHZZ010000040.1:0-13045 GCF_037132785.1 Flavicella sp.
GTAAATCACAAATGCTATCTGCAAAAGTAGGTGTTATTTGTAGTTTCATGGCTTGAATATACATCTTAATAAGCTAACAAACAATGATATACACCCTAAGTTTGGGTCTTTGTTTTTGTCATGTACCTTGCAACGGTCTTAATTGTTGACTTTTCAACTGAAGAAGCGGGTGGTGAAGACCCTGTAAATGGATATGGCACTGCCGGAATTGATGGAGATCCAGGAACTTTTTGGCATTCAAATTGGTCTAGCACTGGTTCATCTTACCCACATCATCTAACGATCGATTTAGGATCAGAAAAAAGCATTGCCTCGTTTGAAATATTTAGAAGAGTAACTGGAGTCAATAAATCTAAAATAGTGAAAATTAAAATTTTTAAAGTAAGAAAGTCATAAAGAAATGAAGATAAATAAAATATCGATTTTGTTAGGAGTGGTTGCATTAATGTTAGGAACTACACAAAACGTCAACAGTCAAAATGTAGAATTAATCAAACCAACACGAACCGAAGTAGTAACTCCTTTGAGAAAGGCTTCATTCAATAATAATGGAGAATGTAAGGAACGTAGTCAAGGAGGGAATCCAAGAGAAGTAGCAGGTTTGGCTTTTGATGGTTTGATGGATGGTAACGCAAGTAGATCCTCAGATTGCTGTAGGAGGTGGTTATGTATTGCATGGTTCTAATAGTGGATTGGTAATTTATGATAAAAAGGGAAACTATATAGAAGGTGTTTCTCAAAGATGTTTTAATAATGGCATTGATCCAAAGTTGTTTTTTGATCCACATAATAGAGTTTTTGGATTTGATTTGTGGAATCCATGGGATGAAGAAAAATTAAAACCGGTTAATATTTCCATTTCAGAAACTGATGATCCTACAGGTGCTTGGAATACCTATCCAGTTCCTGCTCCTAAGGGAGTTGATGGTGGCGGAATTAGTTATAGTAAAAAATGGATTGGATATTCATTTCCGGGTGGGCGAGAACGCACATTTGTGATGAAAATGGAGGATGCCAAGTCTGGGAAACCTGCAACAATTTATCATTTTCTTGGTAGTCTAGGTCACCCGGTAGCAACTCAGGATGATGTTGATGAATTGTACTTTTTTGAAATAACAAGAAATGGAGAGTTCATAATTAGAAGAATTGTTACAAGCGAAGATGGTACTCCTGTATGTGAGGTGGTATCTGATAAATCACAGTCAATAAGTAACTTTGGATGGCCTCCAAAATCACCTCAAAAAGACACAGATCAATTAACATCTTCTGGGGATCGAAACCCAAAGAATCTAGTATTTCAAAATGGTGATATTTGGTTTTCTCAAACGATAAATGTGAATGGTAGAGCAGCGATTCAATGGCATCAGGTGAAAATAGATGGATTAATAGTTCAAACAGGTTTAATTAGTAGTGAAACTTCTAATTATATTCAAACGACCATTGCAGTTAATAAGAATAGTGACGTGCTGGTCGGGTTTCAAGAAACAAATGAGAACATGTTTATTAGTCCTAGATTGGCATTTAGAAAAGCAAATGACCCTAAAGGAACATTAAGGAGAATTGTAAACCTAGGAGAAGGTCAGGGATTTACAAATGGTGTTTCTTGGGGGGATTATAATGGAAGTATTATCGATGGTGATAATTTAATGGATTTATGGACCATTCAAAGTATTACTGATAAAAAAGGAAAAGGCGATACGGTTATAGTTAAGGTTCCTTTTAAATAGGTTTATCAAAATTCATCTGATCATTCAATTACGACAGTGTTAAATACCTATTCATATAGAAATTAAAAGTAAATTTTTCGAATTAATTTTGCTTATAAAGGTCTTCGAAGTTTCGCTCGGAGACTTTTTTACGAATCATTTTCTACTGTTTGTTACTATCTCGCTTTCTCTCTTTCTCTTTTTTTAGAGAAAATTCATGCGACATAAATTATTCTTATGGTGATATAAAAACTAACACTTTTTATTTATCGGTGTATTGAAATCTCTTTGTATATTTATATAAAAATATATAGTATGAAAAAAAGCAATAAAATCACCACAAGTACAGGTTGTCCCGTAAATCATTATGAGGATACACAAACGGTAGGAGAGAGAGGTCCTGTTTTATTACAAGATTTTTTCTTACAAGAAAAGTTGGCACAATTTAATAGAGAAAGAATTCCAGAAAGGATAGTACATGCTAAAGGAACGGGTGCTTATGGTAAATTTACCGTAACACATGATATATCTAAGTTTAGTAGAGCAAACATATTTTCAAAAATAGGGAAAGAAACAAAGTTATTCGTTCGGTTTTCTACGGTTGGAGGAGAAAAAGGTTCTGCTGATACCGAAAGAGATCCAAGAGGTTTTGCGGTTAAATTTTATACTGAAGAGGGGAATTGGGATATTGTAGGTAATAATACCCCTGTTTTCTTTATCAAAGATGCCAAAAAATTCCCTGATTTTATTCATACACAAAAAAAAAATCCTAAGTCAAACTGTAAAGACGCAACGGCTGTTTGGGATTATTGGTCGTTAAACCCTGAAAGTTTACATCAAGTTTTGATTTTAATGTCAGATAGAGGAACCCCTGACGGCTATAGACATATGAATGGATATGGCAGCCATGCCTTTTCATTTATAAACGATGAAAATGAACGTTTTTATGTGAAATTTCACTACAAAACAAAACAAGGAAATAAAACATTTACAGATACAGAAGCAACAGAATTAAAAGGAATTGATCCTGATTATGCGCAACGTGATTTGGTAAAAGCCATAGAAAATAAGAATTTCCCAAAATGGGCATTTAAAATTCAAATAATGACTTTAGAAGAAGCAAAAAGCTTTGAATGGAATCCTTTTGACTTGACCAAAATATGGCCACATTCAGATTTTCCATTATTAGATGTTGGAGAGATTGAGTTGAATGAGATTCCTGATAATTATTTTCAAGATGTGGAGCAATCTGCGTTTTCACCTTCAAATTTAGTAGATGGAATAGGTTTCTCACCAGATAAAATGTTACAAGGTCGTATTTTTGCCTATCCTGATGCACAACGGTACAGAATTGGTGCAAATTATAATGCATTGCCCGTAAATAAATGTCCATATGCTACTACCAATTACCATAGAGATGGAGCGATGCGATTTGATGGCAACGGGGGCAGTTCTCAAAATCATTTCCCAAATAGTTTTGATGGTAATTATATTGATGAAAAACACAAAAGTTCTTCGTATGATTTGGAGAGTAGTGAAGTTGCTTATTTTGACAGAAATTTAAATGATGATGACCATTATTCCCAGCCGAAAGGTTTATTTGAAGAAGTAATGACAGAAGAACAACAGCAACATACAATTAGTAATATAGTGGGAGCTATGAGTGGAATTGAAGGAGAGAAAAGACAGGAAATAATCAACCGTCAATTGTGTCATTGGTTTAGAGTAAGTGCTAAGTTAGGCTCTGGGGTTGCTAAAGGATTACAAGTGAATATTGATGGGTTTTTATAATGGCATTTATTTCAAATAAAATTAATGAGTCGACAATTCAAAATAGTCGGCTCTTTTTGATTAAAGCGAAACCAAATATATTCTCTTATTGAAATAGTAAGTGGAGCGAGTTTCTTTTATGTGAAATTTCAATAAATTATATTCTGATAATGTTTCAAAAGTTGTGATTTCGACTTTGATCATCAATATATCCCTTGTAAAAAGAACGATTCAAAAAAGAGTTACAAAATGAAACGAGGTTATTTCCCTTCGGTTTCTACCATAGGATAACATCTGTTCATATAAAAAACAGAAATGGAAACAAACCCGTGAAATACAAGTAATCGACACCCTAAAAATGCCTACAAAGCATTACAAAGTAAAGGTATTCTTAAAAGAGAAGTAGAACGGATTGAGGTTCTTCCTGTAAAGAAATTATTAAAATGATTTTAGATGTAAAGTAGTCTTACAAAATGCAAGTGAAATAATACTTTCGGATTTTAGGATAAACTGCAAATTTCAGAAGTGGAAGCCATTTTTTTAAACGATAAAAGTATAATTAACAATTACACATTGTCAATTCATAATCCCCAATTAAAAACTATCTTTGCAAACCATTTTAGATGAAAGACAACGACAAGTATGAAAAACATAAGAAATTTTTGCATTATTGCACATATTGATCACGGTAAAAGCACATTAGCTGACAGACTTTTGGAATTTACAGGAGCTGTAACTGACAGAGAAAAAAAAGATCAACTGTTAGATAATATGGATTTGGAACGTGAACGTGGGATTACCATAAAGAGTCACGCAATCCAAATGGAATACAATCACAACGGCGAAGAGTATATTCTAAATTTAATTGACACCCCTGGTCACGTTGATTTCTCTTATGAAGTTTCTCGCTCTATTGCAGCCTGTGAAGGAGCCCTATTGATTGTAGATGCTGCACAGAGTATTCAAGCTCAAACAATTTCTAACCTATATCTAGCTCTTGAAAACGATTTGGAAATCATTCCAATTCTAAACAAGGTTGATTTACCAAGTGCAAACCCAGAAGAAGTAACAGATGATATAGTAGATTTATTAGGTTGTAATCCTGAAGAAGTGATTCATGCCAGTGGAAAAACAGGGTTTGGCGTTGATAACATTTTAGAAGCTATAATCGATAAAATACCAGCACCCAAAGGAGACCCAGATGCACCGTTACAAGCTTTAATTTTTGATTCTGTTTACAATTCGTATCGAGGGATTGAAACTTATTTCCGAATATTAAATGGTGAAATAAAAAAAGGACAACGCATCAAATTCATGGCAACAAACAACGAGTATTTTGCCGATGAAGTAGGAACTTTAAAACTAAAACAAGTTGCAAAAAAATCAGTAAAAACTGGTGATGTAGGATATCTAATTACAGGAATTAAAACAGCCAAAGAAGTAAAGGTAGGTGACACCATTACAGATGCGGCCAATCCAACAAAAGAAACTATTAATGGGTTTGAAAACGTAAAACCAATGGTATTTGCAGGAATCTATCCTGTAGACACCGAGGACTATGAAGAATTGCGTTATTCAATGGAAAAACTGCAATTGAATGATGCCTCTTTAGTATTTGCTCCTGAAAGCTCCGCTGCATTAGGATTTGGATTTCGATGTGGATTCTTAGGGATGCTACATATGGAAATAATTCAAGAACGCTTGGAGCGTGAGTTTAATATGACAGTTATTACAACGGTTCCCAATGTATCATACCACGCATACAAAAAGAAAAACCCAAATGAAATAATTCATTTGAATAACCCTACTGATTTACCAGACCCTTCTGGCTTGGACCGTGTTGAAGAACCCTATATCAAGGCTTCGATCATTACAAAATCAGATTTTGTGGGTCAAGTAATGGGATTGTGTATTGAGAAAAGAGGTCTTATTATAAATCAATCTTACTTAACAACAGAAAGAGTTGAGTTGATCTTTGAAATGCCATTGGCAGAAATTGTATTTGATTTTTACGATCGTCTAAAAACCGTTTCTAAAGGATACGCTTCTTTTGACTATCACCCAATAGGAATGAGAGTCTCTAAATTGGTCCGTGTTGATATATTATTAAACGGACAACCAATAGATGCCCTGTCGGCCTTGTTACACGCAGACAATGCATACACAATTGGTAAAAAAATGTGTGAAAAATTAAAAGAATTAATTCCTCGTCAACAATTTGATATTCCTATTCAAGCAGCAATTGGAGCCAAAATTATCTCGAGAGAAACAACCAAAGCTTTACGTAAAGACGTGACTGCCAAATGTTACGGTGGTGACATCTCTCGTAAACGAAAATTATTAGAAAAACAGAAAAAAGGAAAAAAACGAATGCGTCAAGTAGGAAATGTTGAAATTCCCCAAGAAGCTTTTATGGCTATTTTAAAACTAAACGATTAATTTTAAACTACTAAAACATTTCTTTCAAAAGGCTGAATTTAACTTGTTTACGAGTTCATAATGGATAAAATATATGTATTTCTTTTTAATGGGTTTTCAGACTGGGAGATTTCATATCTGACACCAGAAATTAACAACGATAAAAACCTTGAATTAGTTTACTTTTCAAAGGATGGAAATTCTATAACCTCAATGGGAGGATTACAAATTATGCCAACAACTTCGCTTAGGGAATTAAAGGCAGATGATGTTAGTATGTTAATTTTACCAGGAGGATCAGCATGGGAAAAGGGTGAGAATAAAGAAATAAAAAAACTGACTCTTAAACTGCTTAAAACTGGTAAATCCATTGCAGCAATTTGTGCAGCAACAACTTTACTTGGACAATTAGGCATATTGAATGATTTGAAACACACAAGTAATGATTTAGGTTATTTAAAAGCAATTGCTCCTAAATATACTGGAAGTGAAAATTATCAAAACACATTAGCCGAAACAGATAAGAATATTATTACAGCAAATGGAATTGCTCCCATTGAATTTGCAAGAGAGATTTTTAAGAAAACCGGAATGAAATCAGACAATGAAATAGAGAAATGGTTTCAATTGTTTAAAAATGGAATATGGAGTGAATAATTATAGCACGAAAGCACAATAAAAAACCGTTACTAAAAACAAGTTAATTATTTAATTTCTCACTAGTACACTCCTGTATTCTTAATCGAATATCAACCCTGATTGTAATAGCAAAAACTTGTTGGAAACCGATATTAAAGCTCGTCTTTATTTTTTTATTTTACTCGAAATATTTTTTTTGACACTTCAGGGGAATAGCCCCAAGAGCGTAGGGTAGTCCAATTGATAATTCATATAAATATGGCACAATAACAATAGATTAAATCCTAATTTAGAACATCTAACTCATTTAGAAAAGGAAGAAAAAACAAGGAAAACTTGTAACAAAGCGGCTTTCGTTAAATAGTCGTCTTTTTATTTGGTAGTCCACACTAGTTGAACCATAATAACTGGCACTAACCCACCATAACTGGTGGCACAAATAGAACCGGGGCAGCCAACTATAATTTTATTTAGGACAGGATTGGTAGTATATATATATTGTTATTCGTAACTTTGTGCGCTTTAAAACAAAGGAAATGTCTAAAGAAACAATCTCAAAAATCAAAACTAGCAAACCTAAATGGATACGTGTAAAACTACCTGTAGGGAAAAAATACACCGATTTAAGGGGAGTTGTTGATAAATACAAATTAAACACAATTTGTACTAGTGGTAGCTGTCCAAATATGGGAGAATGCTGGGGAGAAGGAACTGCTACATTTATGATCTTAGGTAATGTCTGTACACGTTCTTGTGGTTTTTGTGGAGTAAAAACTGGAAGACCAGAAACAGTAGAATGGGATGAACCTGAAAAAGTTGCTCGATCTATTAAATTAATGAACATCAAACATGCTGTAATTACCTCTGTTGATAGAGATGATTTAAAAGATGGTGGATCCATTATTTGGGAAGAAACCATTCAAGCAATAAGAAGAGCAAATCCAAACACTACATTAGAAACATTGATTCCAGATTTTCAAGGAATCGAAAAAAACATAGATCGATTATTAAGAGCAGCTCCAGAGGTTATATCTCACAATCTTGAAACCGTTAGAAGACTGACTCGTGAAGTTAGAATTCAAGCCAAATACGATCGAAGTTTAGATGTCTTAAAATACCTAAAGGACAAAGGACAGAGAAGAACCAAATCTGGTATTATGCTAGGTCTTGGAGAAAAGGAAGATGAAGTAATTCAAACATTACAGGATTTAGCAAAAGTGAAAGTTGATATTGTTACCATTGGGCAATACCTACAACCTAGTAAAAAACATTTACCTGTTAAAGAATTTATAACTCCAGAGCAATTTAAAAAATACGAAACGATTGGCTTAGGTCTTGGTTTTAGATATGTTGAAAGCGGTCCCTTGGTACGTTCTTCATATAAAGCACAGAAACATATTAACTAACCCATAATTAGACATATTAATGTTGTATAATCAGTAGTATCATTTCATAAATTAAGTTTCTCTCCTAAAAAAAGCTCAGATTTAATAATCAGAGCTTTTATGTATTTTAAGCGTTTATATAGACCTGACTAAAATTACACACAACAAAACATAGCTTATTTGAAAACTCAAATTTATTTCATTCTTTTCACCTTTTTCCTGCTTCTTGGAACAGGATCGATTAGCGGTCAAAAATATTTTTCAAAAGAAATTGGACTTATTAGCGATAATGATTTATATGTATCTACTTATTACGACAGATATTACACAAATGGAACCTTTTTATATTTTAGATATCTCTCAAAAACGTCACATGAAAAAAAACTTCATGAATTTAGGATTGGTCATCAAATGTATACACCAAAATTATCGAATTTGTCATCTCTGGAAGACATTGACCGACCTTACGCAGGTTATCTTTTCGCTAGCTACAGTCAATTATTTTTCTCTAAAAAAAACTATGGTATAAAATATTCATTTGAACTAGGACTCTTAGGTCCTGATGCCATGGCTCAAGATCTGCAAAACGTCATACATAATATATATGGATTTAAGTCTGCTAATGGATGGGATTCACAAATCGAAAATACTTTAGGCATTAATTTAGAATTTATTTTTCTTAAACCCTTTAACAATACAACGCATAAAAGAATTGATTTCACCTTTGTTTCCTCATGTAAACTAGGTACTATTTTTTCAGAAGTTAACACAAATATCTATGGTAGATTTAATCTTTTAGGTAAGCAACTAAATTCTTATTCCAATTCATTATTATTTGGAACTAACTTAAATACTGTCGCAAAGCAGCAAAAGAAAGAGTTATTCCTTTTCCTAAAACCTCAACTTGGTTATGCTTTGTACAATGCTACAATCCAAGGCAGTTTATTCAACAATGACAGCCCTATTACATTTGGAATCAACTCCATTATATACGAGCTAGAGTTTGGAATAAAATACGCTATAAAACACTTCGACCTTTCTTATTCCATTATTAAATACTCAAAAAAAACAGAAGTAATAGAAGAAAACACAAATACATATGGAACTATACATATCGCGTATAAATTCAACTAAACATCTTCGAAAGAATCATTTTTAAAACCTAATAAATATAGTTTGTTTTTTGCTCTTGTTATGGCTGTATACAACCACCTCCAATAATCCACATTTTGCCCTTCTGGTAAATACGGCTGCTCAATAAAAACCGTTTCCCATTGACCACCTTGTGATTTATGGCAAGTCATCGCATAAGAAAACTTAACCTGAATAGCATTAAAATATTTATTTGCTTTTATTTCTAATAACTTTTTATACTTGGATTTTATATTCTGAAAGTCTTTTGCTACCTCATGATACAATCTATTAGACTCTTCATACGAAAGCGACGGACTCTCAGACATTAGAGTATCTAACAACAATACAGTTTCTACAGGTGGGTGAGAAGGGTAATCTATCAAACGAATTTTAACTTCAGCAAAACTAAAACCATACAACTCCTTTGTATTAAAAATCTCTAGGATTTCAAAAGTATCACCGTTCGCTAAAAAACTAATTTCGGAAGAATCTTTAAGCCAAAAATAATTATTCTTAACGGCCATGATATGATCTCCTACTGAAATGACATTTTCTTTATCTAAAATTTTAGTACGTATTTGCTGATTGTATTGATTGGCTCTTTTATTAGAACGTACTACTATCGCAGTTTCATCAATTCCTTGCATATCATAAGCAGTATGAATTGCGTCTTGAATATCGTAACTATCTACTAAACGAACAACATCTGGATACTCCAAACTGAATTTAAAATCTGCAATACTATCATTTTTAATAAAACCTCTCAATTCAGTAGCATTCAAAAGAATACCTGAAGATTTATGCTGACGCATAACCTCATCTAACTCAATTAATGAAACGTTTTTATTGTAATGAAAACGAAGATTATCTTCATTTAAGGCAGGACTTAATTCCAATTTAACAGGAGGTAGTTGCGCCGTATCTCCAATAAGAATTAATTTGCAATTCTTTCCCGAATATACATAATCCATCAAGTCGTCCAATAAAGACCCACTATCAAATAATTTTGCATTGCTAGGTGTATCAGGAACCATTGAGGCTTCATCTACAAAAAAAATAGTATTTGTATGTTTATTTACCTGTCTAACAAATTCAACTCCACCATTCGACGTTTTTTTCGGATGATATATTTTTTTATGAATCGTAAAAGCCTTCTTTTTTGCATATAAAGAAATAACTTTTGCTGCCCTTCCTGTAGGAGCTAATAAAACTGATTTTTGACCAATCTTCCACAAACAATTTACGAGCGTGCTAATTGTAGAGGTTTTACCTGTACCTGCATATCCCTTTAATAAAAATATCCCGTCAGAATCCTTTGAAAAAAGAAATTCGGACAACATCATTAACAACTCATTTTGAGTCCTTGTAGGTTCAAAAGGAAAGGTTTTTACCATTTCCGTATAGAAATTTGATGAAGTTTTTATCATAGGCATAAAAAAACACAAAGATAGTCATTGATTTATGCTTAAAAGTTTTTATGGTTCGAAAAAAATTGTAGATTTGTCTAATTCAAATTAAAAATTCAAATCACAATGATAATTACTTTAATTGCTGGAATCGCAGTAGCAGCTTTGTTAGCCATCCTTATTATGAAATTCGTTCCATTAAAGCTTAAATGGCTAGTATCAATTGTACTCATATCTGTAGCAGGATATTTAGGATACTCAATCTATAATAGCATCATGGCACCTATTCATTTTAATATTGAAAAAAAGAATAGATACGCGAAGGTCATTTATCAATTAAGAATGATTCGTGATGCACAGATTGCACACAAAACGATTACTGGAAGGTACGAGAAAAATGGTGAAAATTTAATCAAATTTTTAGATACGGCAGAATTTGCTATTACGAATACACACAATGAAATCATACAGGTTAACAAAGGTACTAAATGGCAACCAATTATGATTGAAGTTGAGAAAAGGGTAACTGACACAACAGGATACGAATCTGTTAAAGAAACCGTTTTCAAAAATCGTGATTACAAAAAAATGTTAAACGTTCCTGATACAAATACTAAGTTTGAAATCACTGTAGGTGAAATTGAAAAAGTTGCTGGATTAAAAGTACCTGTATTTGTCGCTAAAGTAGATAAAGAAGTAATTCTAAAAGGTTTAGATTCGAATTTAATCTATCAAGAAAGAGAATCTATTGGTGGAGATGAAGTTAGAGGTCCTTTTTTATCTGTTGGATCTTTAGAAGAAGTAAACTCTAATGGTAACTGGCCTCCTTTTTATGACAGAAAGGGTAAATAACATAAAATTAAATTCGGTAGAAAGTACCGATTTAAAAGAAACTCGATTATCCATCCAAATTAATTTGGATGGATTTTCTTTTTGCATTTATAGTCTATCAGAAAAAAAACCAATCGTTTTTCAGCGGTTTAATTTTGAAGAGAAGGCCAGCACTCCTGAAAGACATTTAGCTCAAATAGAAAATATTTTTTTTGAAAATGAATTTTTAAAAGAAAGCTTTGAACGAGTAACGATTATTCATCAAAACGAATTATCCTCCTTAGTCCCTACCGAACTTTTCGACAAGAACCATTTAAAAGACTATATTAAGAACTCGGTAAAAACACTTCCAATTGACTATTTAAGTTACGATAATATTGATAGCATTAACGCTACTACTGTATATATTCCTTTTGTAAACATCAACAACTTTTTTTTAAATTATTATGGCTCTTTCGAATACTATCATAGCTTTACACAACTAGCCATCCTATTAACGAAAGAAGATCTAACAAATTCTAACGATAAAATTTTCGTCCATGTAAATCAAAATAGTTTTGAACTTTTAGCTTTTAAAAAAAACAAATTGCAAGTAATTAATAAATTTGATTTCTTGACAGCAGAAGACTTTATTTATTACGTACTCTTTGTAGTAGAACAATTATCTTTTGACTGTGAAACTCTTAATCTAATCTTATTGGGTGATATTCAAAAGGAATCAGAATTATTTGCGATTATTTATAAATATATTAGAAACATTAAATTCTATACAAATACTATAAAACGACCTATAGAATTCAATGAAATCCCAAAACATTCAAATTTTATACTTCTAAATCAATATTAATTTAGAATACGCTTAACTTTATTTAACATTTAATCGATTCAATAAACTATGAGAATCATTTCCGGAAAGCACAAAGGAAGAAGACTTAGCGCTCCTAAAAAACTTCCTGTGAGACCAACAACAGACATGGCCAAAGAATCTTTGTTTAACATCCTTAACAATAATTACTACTTTGAAGAGGTACAGGTATTAGATTTGTTCAGCGGTACGGGAAACATAAGTTTTGAATTTGCATCAAGAGGGACAGTAAACATCACTTCTGTTGACAAACATTTTGGTTGCATCAAATACATCAATGAAGTCAGTAACGAATTACATTTTTCTATCAACACGGTAAAAAGTGACGTTTATAAATTCATTGACAAAACAAAACTACAGGTGGATATTATTTTTGCTGACCCTCCATACAATTTTTCAGATGAAGATTTTTCCAAAATAGCTACCCTCATTTTTCAGAAAGATCTTTTAAAAGAAAACGGCTTGCTAATCATCGAACACTCTAAAAAAACCAAACTTAATGAGCATCCCAACTTTACTTATGAAAAACGGTATGGTGGAAATGTTTTTAGCTTTTTCGAGAAATAAAAACAACTGAGTTAGTCATTTAGTTTCTGTATCTTAGTGTCCTTAAATATAACAGATATGGATGTTTTTCAAGGTCAAAATATACTGAGTTTTATAAAAGAACTGCCAAATGATGAAGCTTGTAAAGCTTATTTAGCCAAAATAAAATGGTCTGAAGGTTTTATATGTAGTAAATGTTGTGGCACAAAAGGTTGTGAGAAATCAGGCTATAATTATCATTGTTATGGTTGTGATCATGTTGAAAGTGCAACTGCAAACACCTTATTTCATAAAGTAAAATTTGGATTACAAAAGGCTTTTTGTGTGGTTTTTGAAATGAGTACA
>NZ_JBAHZZ010000067.1:0-18155 GCF_037132785.1 Flavicella sp.
TTTTTGAAATTCGATCCCAATCGATAAGAATATTTATTTGACTAAAAAATGTAGCTTTTATCTTTCTTGTGCGTAAATCACAAATGCTATCTGCAAAAGTAGGTGTTATTTGTAGTTTCATGGCTTGAATATACATCTTAATGAGTTAACAAACAATGATTTACACCCTAAGTTTGGGTCTTTGTTTTTGTCATGTACCTTGCAACGATCTTAGATTACCAATCAGCATAATCTTTTAGGAGATACCTTTAATGCCATTTTAATATTTTAAATGACGCATTAAATTCGTTTCTTTTTCATTCATATTCCACACAAAAACAAAACCGTAACGGAGCTATGCTTCTGTTTTTATTGCTAATCTGAATAAAAAACATTCCAAATTATTATTACGCCATTAAAAAATTGAATAGATATAATGACTTATTGAATCTTAAACAGGAGTTTTATCTTTTTAAGTAATGAAAGAGGTTGGAATTATTTTGAAAAAGAGGCTCTGATCTCTGTGTTTAAAAAAGGAAGATTAACACATTCAATTCGTTTAATGGTTTCCTTTTTGATTTTAAAATGAATGTATTTCCAAAATTTTTCAAGGAACTATTTCAACAACGAAGCACCTTTCTCGGTAAGTGATTTTGTGAAAAAAATAAATTCGGAAATTTTCAAAAAGTACTTTCCCAAATTATTAGCCGACTGAGGCTAGGTACTCTTGACAATAACTCTTGAGTTTTCGTTATAAGAATGTCGATAAGTTATAATGCATGAATCATAGTTTATACTTTTTTTTAGATAAAAGCTATAATATTGACTATGGTTTTAAAACACATGGTTGTTTGAAAAATCGCAATGAAATTAGAAAGGGTTTTTTGTAGTTTGTTATCAAGAAAACTCCGTAAGAAAATCCACTTTGACTAGTTTAGGGTTGATGTTAAAAAGACATAATTAACGATAATAAAACATGTGTAAAATGATTAAAATAGCATCAACTTTATTAAATAATGCTGTAAAAAGCTCACTTTTAGTTGTACTCTGTGTATTTATGTTTACTTCATGTAATAACACAAAAAAAACTCCTTTGAATATAAAAGAGTTTTTAAGTCAAACCCATGTAGATAGTATTTACCCAAGTGCAAATCAAATAAAAATGCTTGAAGCAGTAATGCCCAAAAAAACATATCAACCTTCACCGTCTATAATCGATAGAGATTATTGGGATAGAATTGCAGCTACTGAATCTGGCAAAGATTATATAAAAGTTGCTTTGTCAAAATTTGAAAAAAAACCAGAAGTTCCTATAACGGATAGTATTTACAGATTGGCTAACAAACAAGGCAACAGAGGTATTTATAAACCTAGGTATTATCGTACAATGGACAGATTAGAACACTATATATTGGCTGAATGCTTGGAAAACAAAGGTCGATTTTTACCTCAGATAAATATTTATTCACATGCTATATTGGATATGAAATCATGGTTGCATCCCAATCATGATGATAATGATAATGGTGTTTTAGAAGGTAGACGTGTATCGATTGATTTGGGAGCTCGGAAATTTGGCTCGGTTTTAGCTTTGGCAGAAGTTCTTTTAGGGAACAAGCTGGAAAAAGGTTTAAGCGATGAGATTACAACTCAATTACAATGGAGAATTATCGATTCTTACCTAAAGAGTTGTGAAACTTTAGATAAAAATAATAAATGGATTAAGAGTACAAGTAATTGGAATTCTGTTTGCACCAGTGGTTCTGTATTTGTTTCAATTTCAATTGCTAAAACAGAAAAAGAGCGTATAGGAGCGATTGGTAGTGCCTTAAACAGTATGAAATATTACTTAAGTGGTTTTAGTACTGATGGTTATTGCTCAGAAGGACTTGGCTACTGGGGATATGGTTTTGGTCATTATCTATATTTGGCACAGATTATATATGATTATACGGATGGTAATATCAATTTATTTGAGGCAGATAATCCTTTAAAATTAAAAAATATCGGAAATTTTCCTGAAAAATTTGAAATTCAAAACGGCAGATGTGCTCCATTTGCTGACGGTGTTTCTTCCATTTCAAAAAAGGGGAGTAATTTTGCTTATGTGTTATCTGCAAAAAAATATGGAGCTATAAAGCCTACAGAATTAAGATTAGAGGAGGCTGTAGAGCAATTAATCTCTTGGTCAGATCCTGAATCTTTTACTTTTAAAAAAAATACTGATAAAGAAAAACTTGAATTTCCAGATTATTCTTATTTTGAAGATTTTGGGATGGTGATTTCACGTGGTAAACAAAAAGTTCCTTTTTCAATTGCAATTAAAGCAGGTCATAATGCCGAAAATCACAATCATAGTGATGTCGGTACTTATACAATCGTATTGAATAAAGATATAATGACAGGAGATATAGGTGCACCATCTTATATTGCTGGATCATTTTCGCCAAAAAACAAAGCGAGAAGTTCTTGGGGACATCCAGTACCTAGAATAGACGGTACCCTTCAGTCAAATGGTAAAGAATTCTTAGGAAACATAATTTCTTCTGAGTTTACTAAAACTAATGATAAAGTAATAATGGATCTTAAATGGGCGTATAAATTAGCAGCATTAAAATCATTGGTAAGAACGATGGAAAACGATAAATCAGGGGAAGGTACTATTACGATTCAAGATAGTTTTTCTGCGACCAAGCCGGTTGAATTTGGAGTAGCTATAATGACCTTGTCAGATTATAAAATTATTGATTCGACTACCGTACTATTGATAACTGAAAATCAAAAACTCAAAGCAGAGATCTTTGGTAGTGGTGGTCAAATAAAAATCACGGATGAACTTGTACCTGTAGAATACTTAAGAGAACAGGGACTAGCTTACAGAATAGGAGTTGATTTTACACAACCAGTAAGGCAGGGTTCAATAACTATAAAATATACACCTGTTTTTGAATGATTTATTGAGAAAATAAGTTCTAAATAGTTGCTGTTTTAATATTTACGTGTTTGAATTGCATACGTGATTTTGTCTGTAGTGGGTTTTAAATGGTTTTAACATGTGAGGCACAATACTTGAAAACAAGTAAAGTAGCTGAATAACATACTCGAAACTCCTCGGTAAAAATAATCGTTATATCAGAGGGTATAAACCTTCATTTTGACAATGTTGGTAAATTTTTAAATAAATTAATTAAATATGAATAAATCAGTATTAATAATAATTGTAATCATAGCTTCTTTTGTAAATAAATCGCAGGCTCAGATTCCCCTTCCAGAAAACCTTGAACAAGGTTATCCTAGATTATATATCACGGAATCTGGTAAAAAAGATTTAATAAAAACAATAAAGAAAGAAGTTTGGGCTAAAGATGTATTAAAAGGAATTCATAAGAATATAGATGAGTATGTAGCAAGACACGTTGAAGATCCAGAATGGATGGTGTCTCGGTTGCAAATGTATTGGAAAACCAAATCAACGAATGTCTACATAAATGGTATTAATTATTCTCATGCTGATGGAGAAGCACCTGTGCCAACCGTACGTTTTACTGGGTCGCGCGATTATACTACAAACTATGTCATGCCTGATTTGGAAGATATTATACCATATATGGACGATGAGCGAGGTCTTTACCTTCGCAATAAAAGTAAGGAAGGAAGACCTTTAGAGTGGGTTGAGCAGTCTAAAACAGGTGGTGTTATTCATCGTCACAATCAAAAGATTATTGGATTTGCACGTGATGCGGCATTTTTGTCCTGGCTTGAAGAGGATGAACGCTTTGCTAAGTTTGCCTTCGGTATTTTTGACACATATATGATGGGAATGTATTATCGTAGTGAACCCATCGACTTGCTAAATGGTCATATTCAAACGTTGGTTGGACTCACTTGTTTCCAGGTTATTCACGAAAGTACCTTGATTTATGTTGCAGAACTGTATGACTTTCTGCATCCATACATCGAGCAAAATTATCCAGATAAAATTAAAACTTATGATGCAACCATAAAAAAATGGAATGATCTGATTATAAAAAATGGTGTACCTCAAAATAATTGGAATTTGCATCAGGCGAAAACTATTTTAAAAGCCGCTATGGTATTAAAGGACAACAAACATTATGACGATAAAAAAGGACGTCAGTACTATATCGATTATATATTAAATATTACCTCTGCTCGTCAGTGGTCTCTTACTAAATTCATGAACTATGGCTACGATGAAAATAATGGGGTTTGGGCAGAATGTCCTGGGTATTCCCAAGGTGTCACCAAGGATTTGACAAATTTTATTAAAGATTTCGACAACTCCTTCGATCATAATATTTTACCGTATATGCCAGTGATGGAAAAAGCTGTAAAAATGTTACCGCAATATTTATTCCCTAACGGACAAACAGTGGCATTTGGGGATAGCAATTATGGTCCACTTTCTACCGAAGCCATTACTGATATGATACGCATTGCTCAAAAAAACAGCGACACTAAACTAGAAGAGGAGTTTACCTCTATGTATCGTTTGTTTAGTTCAGATACCGAAAGTCATAAAAATCAACGCAAGCCAAAAGCGAATATTTCATCATTTTTTGCAAGTAAACCCTTAGAGTTAAATTCAGATTACAAAAAGGGGAAATTAGGAGATTATATTACCCAATCTTTTTATGCACCAAATGTTAGTTGGCATGTACAGCGTATGGGACAAGGGACTGATGGAATGATGGTTTCATTAAACGCATCTCTTGGAAATCATATGCATGCCAATGGTATTAACATGGAGTTGTACGGAAAAGGTTTTGTGCAGGGTGCAGATCCTGGTAAAGGTTCGGGTTATCTTCAACCATTATATTTAGAATACTATTCGCAGTTTCCAGCGCACAATACCGTAATGGTAGATGGAGTTTCGTCTTATACGGAAATGTTGAGTAACCATGCTTTTGATATGATAGGAGCATATCCCAAATCAGAACAAAAAGAAGGATTTTATACAGAGATTACGTATTCTGATGTTTTCTTTTTGGAGCCAGAAACACGTAGTGATCAAAGTCGTTTGGTAAGTATTGTGAAAACAGGGAAGACTACAGGTTATTATATAGATGTTTTCCGATCTAAGAAACAACGCAAAGGAGATAAATTCCATGACTATTTCTATCACAATCTTGGGCAAAGTATGCAATTAAGCGATGCACAAGGCAAGGAGCTAGAACTTACAGCAAGTGAAGAAATGGGCTTTGCTGGTGGATATCTTTATGGTCTTGATTATATGTGGGACAAGAAATCGATTCGTACCAATGAAGATTATCAAGCCGAATGGAAAATTGATATGCCAGAAGGAGAAGATGATGTATTTATGAATCTTTGGATGAAAGGAACGGAAGGACGTGAAGTATTCTCTATAAAATCTCCACCAAATAAAGCGTTTAAAAATAAAGGAGATTTACCATATGATGTTGGGAAAGCTCCATATTTAACAATTGCGGCAAGACAACACGGAGAAGCTTGGCAACATCCATTTGTTTCTGTGTATGAGCCTTTTACTTCTAGCGAAGGAAAAAGCATTGCAAATATCGCTGGTTTTGAAGATGAAAATAAAAATTTGGAATTTGTCGGTTTAAAAGTGACTCACAAATCGGGTCGTAAAGATTATATATTCTCTTCTTATAATAACAAAGCAGCACGCTATAAAAAGATGTCGTCTACTGCAAGGTATGCCTTGATAGGAAATGAAAAAAACGGTGATTTTGTATTGTTTATGGGAAATGGAACAGAACTTATTGCGAATGGAATTACTATTTCATGCAAAGAAAAAGGAAATGTAGTTTTGGAGAATAAAAACGGAAAACTTTTAATGAATAATGAAGTGCCTGTTGTTATTAAATTTAACAAAAAAGAAAAGAGTTTTGACTCAGGTGAATTTAGAGAAATTAACCTTTAGTGAAATAGGTACAATTGAACGTGAACCTTTTAAAAAGTTTAGTAAAATAATGAGATCAATTAACTTATATAAAATTGAGACACTTTTAATATTAGTTATGTTAATTGCTTGTCAACCAGTTGTTTTTTGTCAGTCGTTTGATGAAAAAGAAATTCTGGATACTTTTAGCAATAAAGAAACGGTAGTTTATAAAACAGTTGATGGAATTGAATTAGATATGATTATTTTCTATCCAGACCCAGAAAAAATTCAAAAAAGAAATCCATGGATGATGCATGTTCATGGAGGTGGTTGGGCTGGAGGAAGTAAATATAAAAATTTCAGAAAACCATTTTTAGGAACTTTGAAGTCTCTACTTGAAAATGGGGTTATATGCGTAACGATCGAGTACAGACGCACACGAGGTAATTCACATGCCTACGATGCAGTTGTAGATGCTAAAGATGCGACACGATTTCTATTAAAGAATGCAGAAAAGTATAAATTGGACTCAGTCAAATATGGAGTTTGGGGAGGTTCAGCAGGGGGACATCTTTGTTTGTTAACTGCTTTAGGAAACGATTTAGATTTTCAAGGAGATACAGAATTAGCTGGAATTTCAACTGAATTTAAATGTGTGGTCTCTTACTTTCCTGCTACATCACTAGTAAACCCCGATTTGGTTCCTGGATCTCTTTTTGAAAAGCAACAATCTTATACTAGGATTTTAGGCGGTAGTTTAAGTAATAAACTAGAATTAGCAAAGTTGCTTAGCCCAACGGAGCATTTAACAGAAACCAGCCCTCCAATTTTATTACTGCATGGAGAAAATGATAAAGTATTACCCATTATTAATTCTACCTACATGGTAGAAGTAGCAAAAGAGCGAAATGCCAATGTAGAATTGTTAACTATAAAAAATGCAGGTCATAGTTTTAAAGGCTCAAATATTTCTCCATCTATTGAAGAATTAAATCAATATGCTACTGAATTTATTCTATCTCATTTGAAATAATTAAATGAGAGCATAACAATTTTTATAAATATAACAAACATGAAGAAGAATCAGAAATTAAATTATTTTGAATTATTTGGCCAATGTGCTTTAATACTAATTATAGTAGGTTTTACGGCCTGTTCCTCCAACTCAAAAACAGAAATTGTTAAAGTATACCCTGCCCCTGAAGGCATAGAACTTTCTGAAAATTTTGTTGTAGAAGTTGAGAATAAGAATGTACCCGTGTATACGTCTACAATTCCAGCTAAGACTCCTATTCCACGCTTAAATCATTCACATTCAGAGTTTGGTTTGGCCTCATTTGCCTCATTTGATATGAACTCAAAAGTAGAAGTTAAGATTACTTATACTGAAGAGGTGAAGACGGTGAAAATTTTACCAACTTCTTTTGGAATTAAATCAACTATAAATGGAAATACTATTTCATTCGCTGTAAGTGAACCAAGAAATCTAACAATTGAAGTGAACGGAGATTGGTATGAATCTTTACATGTTTTTGCAAACCCTTTTGAGAAGGATATTCCAGATCCGAATGACCCTAATGTCATCTATTTTGAATCAGGAATTCATGATGTTACAAATGTAGTTGTTGGAGATAATACAACGGTTTATATAGCAGGAGGAGCCTATTTACGATGTGGAGTGGCAGATGATGAACAAAAAATGGATAAGGTTATTGGACAAAATCAAACTCCTCCATCATTTTTTCTTGAAGGGAATAATATTACGATTCGTGGACGCGGAATCATAGATCAGTCAACGATTCCAAAAAAGAAAAGACGCTATACTATATATGCTCAATATTCTAATAATGTAAAAATTGAAGGGGTTATTATTCGTGACCCTAGTCATTGGACTGTTCCATTGCAAGCATCAGATAACATTCATGTTGATAATATAAAAATCCTTGGATGGAGAGGGAATTCTGATGGTGTAGATATTTCTAACAGTCGAGATGTACTTGTTGAAAATTGTTTTATGCGTACATTGGATGATGCGGTAGTTGTAAAATCTTTTGGAGGTCGTGGAGAAGTAAAGAATATTCATATACGAAAGTGTGTGGTTTGGAATGAACTGGCGCATGCATTGAGTATTGGTGCAGAAATACATGAAAATGTCAGCAATATTCTTTTTGAAGATTGTGATGTTATTCATGATGCAGGACGTGAAACAGCACTTCGTATTTATCATTGTGATGATGCGGTTATTAGTGATGTTACATTTCAGAATATTAGAATTGAAGAAGCTAGAAGATTGATCTCTGTTTGGATTGGAAAAACACGTTGGACAGAAACAGAAGAACGCGGGAATGTTAGAAATGTACTTTTTAAAGATATTATTGCAACCTCTGCTCCTATAGATCCTAATTTAACAGGATTTCAAGATGGGTCAGACTGGAAGCCTTATATCATAAAAGATCATGCGAGTATGCTGTTAACAGGCTTTGATAAAGATCATACCGTTGAAAATGTTGTGTTTGAAAATGTAATCTTAGACGGTAAAAGAATCGAAGAAAATCAGGTGATAATGAATGAGTTTGTAAAAGATGTTAAGTTTAAATAAACGAGAAACCCATAAAAAATTAAATTCTGTAACCATGATTATAAGAAATAAAAATTCATTTTTATTTCTATTCCTAATGTTTATCCAATTTTTTTGGGCACAAAATCCAATATTGAAACTAGGAGAAAAGAACTTTATGTATGCGGCAGATCCTTCGGCAGAGGTGTTTAACAACAAAGTGTATGTTTATTGCTCACATGATCAGGATACAGCAGTGGGTTATAGTACAATGCAGGATTATTTGGTGTTGGAAACTGAAGATATGAAAAATTGGGTTAATCATGGTGTTGTTCTAAAGCCTCGTGAATATAATTGGGCTCACGGACAAATGAATGCCCCTGATGTTGCTTATAAAGACGGTTGGTATTATTTCTATTTTCCTTACGATAAAACTCATATTGGAGTTGCAAAAAGTCGTAGTCCAATAGGTCCATGGGAAGAAGCTGTAAGCGATAAAATTACAACTATTTTTGACCCAACAGTCTTTGTTGATGATGATGGACAGGCATATATTTATGGAAGTGATTCAAAAGTTAATATTGGTGATAAAGGTAGGCATGTAATGGGGGCCAAGCTTAAAGACAATATGATAGAATTAGATGGTCCTTGGTATCGTCTTAGTGAAGAACAAGTGAATGAAGCAGTACATTGTTTTAAGCGTAATGGAAACTATTATTTTATGGGGCGTAAAGGTTGGAGAACTGGATATTGGATGTCAGATTCACCGCTTCCAACTAAGAATTACGCAAAATTTATGGGATATATCACCAAAGAACAAAAAGACGCTCCAGTACATATGTCTGCCATTGAGTTTAAAAATGATTGGTATTTTTTCTACCAAAGAGGAGATGTAAATGAAGGTACTTTTCACAGACGTTCTGCCTGTTTTGAAAAAATGAATTTTAACGGAGATGGTACTATTCAAGAAATTGAATACACTTTAAATAATTAATATAGAAATGAAAAAAATATTAAGAATTGCCTTTATGATTTTAGGCTATATTACTGTAAACTCACAAACGAACCTGAAAGTGTATTATGTCGACTTAAAAGATGGGCAAAATACAGATGGGAATTTCATGAAAGAATATACTCCAACGACAAGTGTTGAATCGAGTAATATACACAGAAGAAATAAAATAAAACTGTATCCAAGTATTGAGTTTCAAACTTTGGAAGGGGTTGGCGGGTCATTTAATGAAATTGGAGGAGAAGCTTTGATTCTTTGCCTAGGGAATTACAAGATGAGGCGATGAATAATTTGTTTAGCCCTACAAAAGGTGCTGGGTTTTCTTTTTGTAGAACAGCAGTTGGTGCAAGTGATTTTGGCCTCTATGCTTACAGTTATTCTGAAGTGGATGGAGATTATGATATGGAAAAATTCTCTATTAAGCGTGAGGAAAAAACAGTAATTCCTTATATTCAGAAAGCTTTTAAATACAATCCTGAACTGTATCTGTTTGCTTCACCTTGGAGTCCACCAGCATGGATGAAATATTCTGGACTTATGGATAGAGGAGATGAGTTTCCTGAGAAAAATTATTTAAAGGATGACCCAAAAATTTATGAGGCTTATGCATTGTGTTTTTCGAAATATATTACAGCTTATGAGAAAGAAGGGATTAAAATTGATCGATTGATTATTCAAAATGAAAATGACATCGCAACAAAATATCCATCGTGTGTTATGCCTGTTGAACAAATGGGTAAGTTTGTAAAAACGTATTTAAACCCTCGTTTTAAAACTGATGATATCAATACTAAAATATGGGCAGGAACTTTTAGAACTGCAGGACAGATAGACGCTATTGAATTTGCGAGCAATAAAGAATATCATGAGTCTTTTGCTGGAATTGGGATACAATATACTAGTACTAAGTATATTCAAGACATAAAAACCTTGTTGCCAGAAATGCCCATTATGCATACTGAAGGGAGTTGTTATAATGGGAATAATACGGAGGATCAAGCGTCAAAAAGATTAGGTGAAGTAGCTCAATATATTAATTATGGTGTGACAAATTATTGTTATTGGAATATGATATTAAATGAAACTACAGAAAGTGGTTGGGGTTGGAAACAGAATTCATTAATTAATATTGATAGAGAAAATAAAACGGTTACATATAATCCCGACTATAGTGTTATTGCTCTTATTTCTAAATGTTTGCAGTCTGGTGTTGTTCGAGTTGCGAATTACTCAAGTGCTATAATAATTTCAGTTAAAAAAGATAATAAAATTTTTGTCCTTATTCAGAATAATAAAAATAAGGCTGACAAATATGAGTTAGATATCATAAACCAGAATTCGAGACAGGTCAAAATACCAGCCAATTCAGTTTCTATAATACAGCTAGACATTTAAACCAATACAAAATAAATTAGAAAAATAACACTGTAAATAATGACGATGGATTATAAAAAACAATCAGTTGAATATTTAATAGCTAAAATGAATGTTCTCAATAGAAATGTAATATTGGGACTCCTAGTCTCATTTTTGAGTATTCTTCAAACCTCAGCTCAAAAAAATATAAAAATTGACGCCACTGATAGTGGAGGTAAATTTGAACATTATTGGAGTAAGTGCGTTGGAGCGGGGAGAGCAAATGAAGGATTAAGAGCAGGTTGGCTTGAGCAACTAGAGCAAGTTCAGGAGAATTGCGGATTTGAATATGTTCGTTTTCATGGTATTTTCCATGACGACATGTTTCCTCTTCTTAAAGTTAAAGGTAAGACTGTCTACAACTGGCAGTATATAGACGATTTGTTTGACAGGATGTTAGACTTAGATGTAAAACCTTTTGTTGAGTTGGCCTATTTTCCAACACTTCTAGCAGCGGAAAATAGTAAGACTCAATTTTGGTGGAAGGCAAATATTACACCTGATGATTCTAAATTTGGCGAATGGCACGACTTAGTTAAGGCTTTTACGCAACATAGTGTTGATAGATATGGTATTGATGAAGTATTGACTTGGTATTTTGAAGTTTGGAATGAACCAAATTTGACACGTGGTTTTTGGGACGGTACAAAGTCTCAGTATTTTGAATTATACAAACAATCGGTTATTGCAGTTAAGTCCGTAGATGATAGACTTAAAGTAGGTGGCCCATCAACAAGTAATTTTGTGCCTGATACTCGTTTTGATGGTGAAGTTACTGATGATAAAGTTTCAGACGCTGTTTTTAATTCTGAAGACATCAATTCTTTAGAATGGCATGGTGTATGGATTGAGGATTTTCTTGAATATTGTCATAAAGAAAATCTACCTGTAGATTTTGTGTCTACACATCCATATCCAACAGATTATGCCTTTAACCCTGAAACAGGCAAAGGGAAAGGACTTACACGTTTTGCTAATTCGACAAAATTGGATTTACTATGGTTAAATAAAACCATTGCTAAAAGTGATTATCCAGATGTGGAAATTCACTTGACGGAATGGAGCACGAGTCCAAATAGTAGAGATGCAATGCACGACCGTTTACCTGCAGCTGCATATATAGTAAGAACCAATTTAGATTGTATAGGTTTGACAAATTCATTGACTTATTGGACCTTTACCGATATTTTTGAAGAAAAAGGTGGAGCTGCAAGTATTTTTCATGGAGGGTTTGGAATGATTAATTTTCAAGGTTTGGTAAAACCTTCTTATCATGCATACAGAATGTTAGATAAATTAGGAGATGAGACTTTATATAAAGATGATTGTTTATTTGTTAGTAAAAATTCTAAAGACAATAGAGTTATAGCCTTGGCTTATAATTACCCTGAAGAATATGAAAATTCTGTTCCATCGGGTTCTAATAAGAGAGAAATAGGGACTTCTAAACAACTTGATTTTAAATTGATAAATTTAAAACCTGGAGCTATGTTTAAAATTGAAATTCTAGACAAAGACCATGGTAATATTCATAATTATTGGGAGTCTATTGGGAAACCTGAGCCACCAACACGTGAGCAAATAAAAATAATGAAGAAAGAAGCAAATAATTTAAAAACTTGGGTTGCTTTAGTTGATGAAACAGGTAATTTGATTATTGATCATGAGTTGACTCCATGGAGTGTTATGCTTATAGAACAGGTTAATTAAAGCGCTGTTTTTTTTAGTTTTATAGGAGGTTTAGTGTTTTATGGTGTACTTTGTACATCAGTATATTAAGTCTGTTTTTTGTAAAACATTAAAATTCATACTGTAAATGGTCGTTCTTTCAATAGTAAAAGGAACGACCATATTCAGTTTTATTCATAAAAAAGAATCGTACGGATTAGAAAATATACATTGTTATATGAAACGATTAGGAATATCTAAATTATATCGAAATGAAAAATAAAAAAATATCTTTTTTGAAAATATTTACAGTTATTGGATTGTTTTTGACTGTGAGCTGCACGAAAAAACCTCAAGATAAATTTGATAAATTAAATAAAGACTCTGATTGGAAGCTCGAATTTACTGATCCTTGTACTGAAAACTGGCAATCTAATTGGTTTCTTGATGGAGAAATAGCAAGGGTTGAATATGGTGAGTATGGTATGGATCTTATCGCTGGGCCTATTAATAAAAATGATGCACACCATTCTGTTCTGTGGACCAAACAATCATTTGATGGGGATATTAAAATAGAATATGAGTATACAAGAACTGATTCTGCTGTTGTAAATGTAAACATTTTGTTTATTCAAGCAACAGGTAATGGAAAAGGGATTTTTGAGAAGGACATTACCAAGTGGAATGATTATAGAAAGGTACCTACCATGAGTAAATATTATAACAATATGAAAACTATTCATATTAGCTTAGCAGCTTTTCCAATGGTTAATGAGGATCCAAAAAATGATTACCTTAGAGTTAGAAGGTATCCTGTTACTGAAGAGATCACTTTTAAAGATATGGAAGTGGCTCCTTCTTTTTTTAAGACAGGATTATTTCTTACAGGGGTAACTTATAAAATGACCTGGATTAAATCGGGAAATAAACTTTACCTATCGGTAGCAGGAAATGAGGAGATAAAAAAATACGCATGGGATTTATCCAAGTTTGATCCAATTGTAGAAGGAAGAATTGGTTTGAGACATATGTTTACGCGTTCTGCTAGTTATAAAAACTTTAATGTTTGGACTAAATAAGGTCCTAATAAAACAAACTCCATCCTGGGTATTGAAACTACAGGTTGGACAAAATTTTATGATTTCCTGATCCCTGCTAATTGTGAAAAAGAACTTGGTAGCAGACTTGTTCTTTAAGATAATAGTACTAAATTTATGTTTTATATATGAGCAATAAGTGATTGTGTTTAATCCTGATTTACAGAGTCCCATAAGGATTTCCAACAAATAAGGTAAACTTTGTTTTTTAAGAGAATCCTGAAAATTAGATAAAAAAAGGGTGATAAATTGTATGTAAAAATTAATTAATCCCTATATAGGGAAAATAATAAATAATAATAAATGGCGAAAATATTTTCATTAGAAGGAAAGATTCAGAATTATGTTTGGGGTGGAACAGAATACATACCCAACTTATTAGGAGTAGAAGTAAACGAAAAACACTGTGCTGAATATTGGCTAGGTGCTCATGTAAATGCATCTTCAATTTTAAAAACTTCAGAAGGGGGACAGGCTTTAAATGAGTATATAGATTTGAATAAAACAGAAGTATTAGGAAAGGAAATTTCTGAGGTCTTTGGAATATTGCCTTTCTTGTTTAAGGTTCTGGATGTGAATGATATGTTGTCCATTCAAGTACATCCTACTAAAATAGAAGCAGAGAAAGGATTTAAACGTGAAAACGAAAAAGGAATTCCTCTAAACGCAGCCCATAGAAACTATAAGGATGATAATCATAAACCTGAAATTATGGTTGCTCTTAGTGAATTTTGGTTGTTGCATGGTTTTTTGCCCAAAGATAAATTGACAAATGTGTTAAATAGTATTCCAGAGTTTACACATCTGTTACATGTTTTTGAAGAGAAGGGGTATTTTGGTCTTTATAAAACGGTGATGGAGCAATCAGAGGGGGCAAGCAATCAAATACTACAACCTTTAGTAGACCGTTTATTACCTCTTTATAAAGCAGGGGAATTAGACAAATCAAGTCCAGGTTATTGGGCTGCCAAAGCAGTAGATACTTCAAAGGATAAATCAATTTTAGATAAAGGAATTTATTCTATTTATTTTTTTAATGTTGTCAAGGTTGATAAAGGAGAAGCTGTTTTTCAGGATGCAGGTATTCCTCATGCTTATTTAGAAGGTCAAAACATGGAGTTAATGGCTAATTCAGATAATGTTTTACGAGGAGGTTTGACTCCAAAACATGTTGACGTTCCTGAACTGTTAAAGCATGTTGCTTTTGAAGAAACGAATCCTAATATCATGTTAGGTGAATTACAGGAAGATGGAATAGAGCGTATTTATAAAAGTCCAGCACCTGATTTTGAACTTAGTCAAATTGCTATTTCCTCAGGAGAGAAGTATCAGTCCAAGGCTAAAACAGCTCAGATAATGATTGTGATTGAAGGTGAAATTAAAATTTCAGATAGAGAAACTTCATTGATTGTAAAGCAAGGGGAGTCTGCTTTTTTAATAGCAGGAAGTAATTATAAAATATCAACTGCGAGTTCCGCTATTGTTTATAAAGCAACAGCTCCATGAAAAATATTAAAGCGTAAGTTTTTTTAATAAACATTACAGCTCGATAATCACAAATTGCTGATCGTAATTCATTTATAGCTTTAATGGTTTATAATATATAGTGTTTGAATCATAATTTATTCTTTTTTTAGAGAATTATTTCAAACTTGCTATATATATAATAAGACTAATTTATTTAAAAATTATATGCCAGAAATGAATAAAAAAAACAAGAAGATAGGAAATTATCGCTATAGAATTTTAGGTCTTCTAATGTTTGCTACTACAATCAATTACTTTGATAGAAGTATTATAGGAGTAATGGCACCAACCTTAGAGAAAATGTTTGGTTGGGATAATAGCGATTATGCTAATATTATGGTGTCCTTTAAAATAGCATATGCTCTTGGTTTGCTTACTATGGGAGGTTTAATTGACAGAATTGGAACTAAAAAAGGATATACTCTTTCTATTGCAATATGGAGTGTTTTTGGGATGTTACACGCATTAGTTCGTCCAGGTTTTAGTGTGATAGGCTTTGCTGCAGCACGATTTGGATTAGGATTTGGTGAATCTGGGAATTTTCCAGCAGCGATTAAAACCACCGCAGAATGGTTTCCAAAAAAAGATAGAGCTTTTGCAACAGGACTTTTTAATGCGGCTACAAGTATCGGAGCTATTGCTGCGCCTTTTGTAGTAGGCTGGATAGTACATGAAGACGGGAAAAACTGGCAAATACCTTTTTTAATTACAGGAGCTCTTAGTGGAATATGGGTGCTTTTATGGTTGCGTATGTATAAAAATCCAGAGGTACATCCAAAAGTATCAAAAGAAGAATTAGCATATATACAAGGAGATTCAGAAATTGAAAGTGATGATAAGTTACCTTGGAAAAATGTATTAAATAAACGTCAAACTTGGGCTTTTGCCGTAGCAAAAATTACTGATGCTGTTTGGTGGTTTTACCTGTTTTGGGGAGCTAAGTTTTTATCAGTAACTTTTGATGTAAATATTAAAAATATTGCATTGCCGTTTTTCGTGATTTATATTATGGCAGATGGAGGTAGTATTTTTGGAGGGTATCTTTCAGGAGCTTTAATGAGAAAAGGGTGGAGTATAAATAAGGCTAGAAAAATAACATTGTTAATATGCGCTTTAATAATACTTCCTGTAAGTTTTGTTGCGGTTACGGAAAATAAATGGATTGCCATCTTTTTAATTGGTTTAGCAGCAGCAGGGCATCAAGCATGGTCAGCAAATATATTTACTTTAGTCTCAGATGTGTTTCCGAAAAAAGCAACGGCATCAGTAGTAGGAATTGGAGGTATGGTTGGTGCAATAGCAGGTATTTGTGCTGATATAGCATTAGGTTCAGTATTAGATAAAGCAGGTAATAGTGGTTATTTTTGGGCTTTTCTAATAGCAGGTTCGTGTTACATGGTCATACTTGGTTTTGTGCATTTGCTAATGCCGGATATGACACCATTAGATGAAAATTTACAGTCAATAAAGGATTAGATATATAACTCAAACATCAAATTAATTTTAAGATGAATAAAAATGTAATTTACCTATATGCAGCAATTATTGTCATATTGGTTAGTTGTGGAAAACAACAAGAAGAAAAAAATATTATTACGGTAAAAAACAATTTGGAGATACCTCGTGTTTTTGAAACGGTAGAAATATCAAAATCTGATTTATTTTTAAGTGAAGGTCAGGTATTCGAAAATATGGTCGTTGTTGATGTTGATACAGAGAAGATTGTAGTTTCTCAGTTTGTGGATCAAGATGGTGATGGAATAGTAGATATATTGTTATTTCAACCAGAAGTAGCATCAAAATCAGAAAAGAAATACAAATTGGTAGGGAGTACAGCTGAAAAAGAAGAAGTAATAGAGTATTGCTACTCTAGATTTGTTCCTGAACGTACAGACGATTATGCTTGGGAAAATGACAAGGTGGCTTTTCGAGTTTTTGGACCGAGGGCACAAAAAATGATTGAAGACGATATTAAAGGAGGTACACTTACTAGTGGAGTTGATGGTTGGTTGAAAAAAGTTTCTTATCCGATTATAAACAACTGGTATAAAAAAAATGAAATAAGACCAGGTGCATATCATGAGATGAGTCCTGAAGGACTTGATAATTTTCATGTTGGTGTTAGTAGAGGTATTGGGGGGACAGCGGTGAAAAATGATACAACCTATTATGTTTCTAGAAATTTCACCAACTGGAAAACAATCACTACTGGGCCTATTAGAACGAGTTTTGTTTTAGATTATGCAGATTGGGGTGCTGATGGATATACCATTTCTGAAAAAAAATACATTTCGTTAGATTACGGAAACAACCTTTCAAGATATGAAATTCATACGAAAGGAATAAATGTTTTATCTGCAGGGTTAGCACTTCATGAAAATGATGGTCAAGTTACAGAAAATGTAAATGAAGGCTGGGTCTCTTATTGGGAGCCACATGATACATCAGAATTGGGTACAGCTATTGTTGCAGCTAAAGGATCTATGGTTGCATCAGAACATTATGTGTCAACTTTAAAAGACAGGAGTAATCTGTTTGCTCAATTAAAAATAAAAGAGGATAAGGTTGTTTATTATTCTGGATTTGCTTGGAAAGAATCTGGACAATATCCTACTAAAGAATCATGGGAGAAATATTTAAAGGAATTTGCACTTAAAATTAACAATCCATTAGAAGTTGTTTTTACTAGATAGAACAAAAATTTTGGAGTAATAGGATTTATTTAAGAAATTAAAATCGTTCATATATTTGTTGTTTTCGATTATGAAACAACAAATATATTACACCAGTTAAATTTCAAAGCATTGGGTAAAAGTATTGTTAAATCAATTATTATGAGTAATACTTATAATAATTGACTGAGCTATACGCCTAGTGTCTGTTTTATGTTTTTTTGACATTTAGGTTTTTGTAGTACCATTCTAAGAATTGTTTTATGAAAAATGGATTCTTTGTATTGTGACCTATTAATTCTAAAACAAAATTCATCAAAATATGCTTGTATATGCCATT
>NZ_JBAHZZ010000073.1:0-12892 GCF_037132785.1 Flavicella sp.
GCCACAACATTTACTACATATAAAACCTTCAGACCATTTTATTTTGGCTAAATAAGCCTTACAAGCTTCATCATTTGGTAGTTCTTTTATAAAACTCAGTATATTTTGACCTTGAAAAACATCCATATCTGTTATAGTTAATGACACTAAGATACAGAAACTAAATGACTAACTCAGAAACTTAAAACTAAATCCTTTTATTTTAGTATTGTATAAAAGCCATTTTCTAGGAAATGATTTCCCGTAGCTTGTCCAAAAATATTTTCTTAAAATCGCAGCTTCTTCTTTGCTAAACATGGTGTTTTGTTTTCGAACTGTAAAAATAGATAAAATGTGACGAGTAATTATAAGTAGTTTTTTTATTTATTTGAAAGTTCTGTTTCACTATATGTTGGATAGACTTGTTGTGACTCGGCATTGTGTTTCTTTTTTTCTAATAAAAAAATCCCACCTACAATTTAAGTAGATGGGATTTATGTTTGTAATATCTCGTGATTCTTACTTGATCATTTGGTAACTACGTTTGATAAAGTTTGTTAAGTCTTCTCCATGTAATAGGTTCTGAGATAATTTTGCTAAATCAAATGCTTGACCAATCAGTTCTTTTTGAACAGCTTCGTCTTTGTTGTCAAGAATTTCTTTGATCAGATCGTTATTGGTATTTACAACAAGATTGTACATTTCTGGCATGTTTTCCATTCCGAACATTCCACCACCTCCAGACTTGCTCATTTCTTTCATTCTTCTCATGAATTCAGGAACTGTAATGCTAAAAGGGTTTGCTTTAGAATCTAATGATTCTAATTGAACGGTATAGTTTTCTTTAGGAACGTTTGCTTCAATGATTGGTTTTAAAGTCTCTTTTTCCTTATCAGTTAACTTGCTAATTTTTTCTTCATCCTTTTTGATAAGATTGTCAATATGATCAGAATCTACACGAGTAAATTTTAATTTCTCATTGCTCGCTTCAATTTTTTGAATCAAGTGAGAAACGATAGGAGAGTCTAGTAGCAATACCTCATATCCTTTTTCCTTAGCTTCTTGAATATATCCGTGCTGTGCTTCTTTGTTAGCTGCGTATAAAACAATCGTGTTTCCGTCTTTGTCTGTTTGTGCTGCTTTTATTTTTTCTTGTAACTCATCAATTGTAAAGTAAGTATCATCTACAGTAGGGAATAAAGAAAATTTCTTTGCTTTGTCATAGAACTTATCATCAGATAACATTCCGTATTCAATAATTACCTTGATGTCATTCCATTTTTTCTCGAAATCCTCACGATTGTTTTTAAATAATGACGTTAATTTATCAGCGATTTTTTTAGTGATGTAACCAGAAATCTTTTTTACTGCTCCATCTGCTTGTAAATAAGAACGAGAAACATTTAAAGGAATATCTGGTGAATCGATAACACCTTTTAACATTTGTAAGAAATCAGGTACAATTCCTTCTACATTGTCGGTAATGAATACTTGATTTTGGTACAATTGAATCTTATCCTTTTGGATATCCATACTTGGACTCAATTTTGGAAAGTATAAGATTCCAGTTAAGTTAAAGGGATAATCAACATTTAAATGTATGTTGAATAAAGGTTCTTCAAATTGCGAAGGATATAATTCTCTATAGAAATTGTTATAATCATCAGCTTTTAAATCAGCAGGTTTTTTTGTCCAAGCAGGATTTACATTATTGATAATATTGTCTACAGTAATTTTTTCAGGAGTTGCATCTTTTTCAGCGTCTTGAGGTAGTGGTAACGTTTTTTCTTTTGTTCCAAATTTGATTGGAATTTGGTTAAAACGGTTGTACTTATTCAGTAGCTCGTTGATTTTTGAATCTTCTAAAAAGTCGAGTGAATCGTCTGAAATATACAAAACAACCTCAGAACCTCTTTCTTCTTTTTCTATAGATTCAATTTCATAGTTAGGAGAACCATCACAACTCCATTTAACTGCAGCAGCATCATTGTAAGATTTGGTAATAATTTCTACCTTATCGGCAACCATAAAAGCAGAATAAAACCCTAAACCAAAATGACCAATTATTCCTGAGTCCTCTACTTTATCTTTGTATTTGTCAATAAACTCTTCGGCTCCAGAAAAAGCAATCTGGTTGATGTATTTTTCAATTTCTTCTTCATTCATTCCAATTCCTTGGTCAATAATGCGAAGTGTCTTTTTTTCTTTGTCAACGATTACTTCTACAATAGGATTTCCATACTCTTGGTCACCTGCTTCACCCATAGTAACAAGGTGTTTCATTTTAGTAGTCGCATCTGTTGCATTTGAAATAAGTTCACGTAAAAAAATTTCGTGATCAGAATACAAGAATTTTTTAATCAATGGGAAGATATTCTCAACCGAAACATTAATATTTCCTTTAGCCATAATTATATGTTTTAATTGTTATTACAATAGTTATGATTTTGACTAGTCAAAAAAAATACCAAAAATGATATTCTGACTACAAGACAGTTTAATGTGACAAAATGACAGTTGTAAAAAAACTTGAATTCCTTTGATGGTTTCTAGAGAGAACAATATGTATTTGATTTAAATCTATTATTATTAGAGGATTAAGTGTTTTTGATTTCGTGTTTTGTATATGGATAGTATTTTTTTTGTTTTTTTGTGTAAAACAACTTGCCATACATAAAAGGTTTTGTATATTTGCCCACGCTTTTAGCGGAAGGTTTTGTGCCGAAGCTATGATTAATAAAAAAGATTTAAAAATATAAGTAATGCCGAAAAGAACATTCCAACCATCAAAGAGAAAAAGAAGAAATAAACACGGTTTTAGAGAAAGAATGGCTTCAGCTAATGGACGTAAGGTTTTAGCTAGAAGAAGAGCTAAAGGAAGAAAGAGATTGTCAGTTTCATCTTCTCCAAGACCAAAGAAATAGTGAATATTTTATTCATATAAATTAGGTGTTACTATTTGTTAGTAACACCTTTTTTTTGAATTATCTATAAATATGTAAGTTTTAAATTCAAAGGTATTGATTACCTTTTCGTTATATAAATAATTTAGGATGCCAAAAAACACAAAAATCAAGTCGGTTTTAATTATAGGTTCTGGTCCAATTGTAATTGGGCAAGCGTGTGAATTTGATTATTCAGGTTCTCAATCTATTCGATCATTAAAAGAAGAAGGTATTGAGGTAACATTAATCAACTCTAACCCTGCAACAATTATGACAGATCCGTCGTTAGCGGACAATGTCTATTTGAAGCCTCTGACGACAAAATCAATTAGAGAAATTCTAATAGCTCATCCTAATATTGATGCTGTTTTACCAACGATGGGAGGTCAAACAGGATTGAATTTATGTATTGAATCTGATGAAAAAGGCATTTGGGAAGAGTATGGTATTGAAATGATTGGTGTTGATATAAACGCAATCAACGTAACAGAAGATAGAGAGAAATTTCGTGAATTGATGTTGGAAATTGGAGTTCCAATGGCGCCTCAAGCAACTGCTACATCGTTTTTAAAAGGAAAAGAAATTGCTCAGGAATTTGGATTTCCTTTGGTGATTAGAGCTTCTTATACTTTAGGAGGTGCGGGTGCATCCATTGTGTACAAAGAAGAAGACTTCGACGATTTATTATCATCGGGTTTGGAAATTTCTCCTATCCACGAGGTAATGATTGACAAAGCGATGATGGGATGGAAAGAATACGAACTTGAATTGTTGCGCGATTCAAATGACAATGTTGTAATTGTTTGTTCTATTGAAAATATGGATCCTATGGGGATTCATACAGGAGATTCTATCACTGTGGCTCCAGCAATGACACTAAGTGATTCTACCTTTCAGAAAATGCGTGATATGTCAATTCATATGATGCGTTCTATTGGTGATTTTGAAGGAGGATGTAATGTTCAGTTTGCCGTTTCTCCAGATGAAAAAGAAGATATTATTGCGATTGAAATCAATCCAAGAGTATCTCGTTCTTCTGCTTTGGCATCTAAAGCAACAGGATATCCTATTGCAAAAATAGCTACCAAACTAGCTTTAGGTTATAATTTAGATGAACTAAACAACCAAGTAACAGGTAATACATCTGCATTATTTGAACCTACCTTGGATTACGTAATAGTGAAAATTCCTCGTTTTAACTTTGATAAATTTGAAGGTTGTAATAGAGTTTTAGGTTTGCAAATGAAATCTGTTGGTGAAGTAATGGGAATTGGACGTTCGTTTCAAGAGGCATTGCACAAAGCAACACAGTCATTGGAAATTAAACGGAATGGTTTAGGCGCTGATGGTAAAGAAGAAACTCATTATGATACGATTATTTCAAAGTTGACTTACGCGTCTTGGGATAGGGTTTTTATTATTTATGATGCGATAAAAGCAGGTATCTCTTTAAGTAAAATTCACGATATCACAAAAATTGATATGTGGTATTTGAAACAATATGAAGAGTTGTATTCTTTAGAAAAGGAAATAACATCGTATAAATTAGATACGTTGTCTAAAGAATTGTTGTTAGAAGCAAAACAAAAAGGTTACGGAGATAGACAAATAGCTCATATGTTGGGTTGTTTGGAGTCTGAAGTTTATAAAAAACGTGAAAAATTAAATATCAACAGGGTATATAAATTAGTAGATACTTGTGCTGCTGAGTTTACTGCAAGTACTCCATATTACTATTCTACGTTTGAAAATACGATGACTACAGTTGATGGAAAAACTTTTTCAGCAAATGAGTCTATTGTAACGGATAAAAAGAAAGTTGTTGTTTTAGGATCTGGACCTAATAGAATTGGGCAAGGAATTGAATTTGATTACTGTTGTGTACACGGTGTTTTAGCCGCTAAAGAAGTAGGTTATGAAACAATCATGATCAATTGTAATCCAGAGACTGTTTCTACAGATTTTGATACGGCAGATAAATTATACTTTGAGCCTGTATTTTGGGAACATATCTATGACATTATTCGTCATGAAAAACCAGAAGGAGTGATTGTACAATTGGGTGGGCAGACTGCTTTAAAATTAGCAGAAAAATTAGATGCTTATGGTATTAAAATCATGGGAACTAGTTTTGAAGCCTTGGATTTAGCGGAAGATAGAGGTCGTTTTTCTGAGTTGTTAACCGAATTAGAAATTCCTTTCCCACAGTTTGGTACAGCGACAAATGCTGATGAAGCTTTAGAAATTGCAGATCAATTGGACTTCCCAATTTTAGTTCGTCCATCTTATGTATTAGGAGGTCAAGGAATGAAAATTGTTATCAATAAAGAAGAATTAGAAGAGCATGTAGTAAGTTTATTACGTTCTATTCCTGGAAATAAATTATTGTTAGATCATTATTTAGAAGGTGCTATTGAAGCGGAAGCTGACGCCATTTGTGATGCTGACGGGAATGTTTATATCATTGGAATTATGGAACATATTGAGCCTTGTGGCGTTCACTCTGGAGATTCTAACGCAACATTGCCTCCTTTTAATTTAGGAGAGTTTGTGATGGATCAGATTAAAGAGCATACCAAGAATATTGCTATAGCTTTAAAAACTGTTGGATTGATGAATATTCAGTTTGGAATTAAAAATGATATCGTTTATATTATCGAAGCAAATCCAAGAGCATCTCGTACGGTTCCTTTTATAGCAAAAGCATATGGAGAGCCTTATGTAAATTATGCTACAAAAGTGATGTTAGGAGTAAATAAAGTTACAGACTTTACTTTCAATCCTCAATTAGAAGGATATGCGATTAAACAACCGGTATTCTCTTTTGATAAGTTTCCAAATGTAGATAAAAAACTAGGACCAGAGATGAAGTCTACTGGCGAGAGTATTTTGTTTATTGATGACCTAAAAGACGATACATTCTATGAATTGTACTCTAGAAGAAAAATGTATTTGAATAAATAAAAACGAATTGCTTTAGATATAAAAAGAAGGTTTTCCATTTTGGAAAGCCTTTTTTGTTGTGAATTCTCAATAAATTCCGTGTGATATCAGTTTTATTTTAAATGTTAAAATGGTATAAGTATTACTGTGAAATTTTTCGGATTTTCTTTTGTGATGATATATTTTTGGTTTGTTACTTGAATTTGTAATATCTAATAAACATTATAAATGTGATTGGTTTTTATGAAAACAGGGGCGCTGTTAGTCTACATAGGGAGATTGATTGTATAATTTAGGGTAATACATTCGAGTCAAATTGATATCTTTGTGGAAATGAAAAGCCTATGAATTACATACTTTTTGATGGAGCGTCTCGTGATCGTCTTTTGCCGTTTACCTATACTCGTCCTGTGGCAGAAATTAGAATTGGAATTCTTACAATAAAAGAAAAATGGGAGAAAATGCTAGGTGTTACTGTAACATATCTAACAGAAGAGTATTTACAGGATAAATTTCCAATCGTAGAATTTGAAGAAAATGTTTATATCGATGCCTCAGTGATTCCAAATGAAAAACTGATAGAGGAGATTCAATTTTTGTCAAAAAATCAAGCAGTAGTTTTTAAAGATCAGGTGATTGTTTTTTATGCATCTCAGTTTCAAGATGAAGTAGATTTTGACGATTATGAGTTGATTGAGTTTGAAAATGAAGTAGTTAAAATTGAAAAAAGCATCGATATTTTTTCTAAAAACGCCAAAGTTATTGTTTCGGATTATAACTTACTCACACAGGATAGAATATCAGAAACTATTTCTGGGACTAATCAAATCTTGGGAATAGAGAATGTTTTTATAGAAAAAGGCGCAGTGGTGGAGTTTGTTACAATCAATGCTATTGAAGGACCTGTTTATATTGGTAAGGATGCATTGGTAATGGAAGGTAGTATGCTGCGAGGACCTATCTCAATTGGTAAAAATTCCGTTGTGAAAATGGGGACAAAAATTTATGGAGGAACTACAGTAGGGCCTAAATGTACGGTAGGAGGAGAAATTAAAAACGTGGTGTTTTTTGGGTATTCTAATAAAGGGCATGAGGGTTATTTGGGGAATTCGGTAATAGGAGAGTTGTGTAATTTTGGAGCGAATACAAATTGTTCTAATATGAAAAATAACCACAGTACAGTAAAGGTTTGGGATTATGAAGAATGTGGTTTTGTAGATTCTAACAGACAGTTTTGCGGTTTGTTTTTAGGAGATTATTCTAAGCTGGGAATTAATACGATGCTCAATACTGGGACTGTAGTGGGAATATCAACAAGTATTTTTGGTGCTGGTTTTCCTCCTAAGTTTATACCTTCTTTTAGTTGGGGAGTTGTAAATTCTAAGACCACTTATATCTTGGAAAAATCGATAAACGATGCAAAAAAAATGTGTGCTTTCAAAAATATAGAATTAGACGAAAAAGAGATAGAGATACTGAAAGAGGTATTTGAAATTTCTAGGAATTTTAGACAGGAATTTTAAAGCATAAAAAAACCTTTCAACAGAAAGGTTTTTTTATGTGAGTTATTATATCAATTTTGTTTTTATGTGAAATAGGAATAAAAAGAAACGATTTAATACGTCATTTAAATGTTAAAATGATATTATCTCTATTCGGTAAGTTTCAATACCTCTCCTTTAATTCTTAAAACTTTTTTTGGCTCATTTGCATTAGAAGTAAGTGTAATCGTTTTCGAAAATCTACCGACTCTACTTGTAGCATATTTTACTTTTATTTCTCCAGAGTCTCCTGGCATAATCGGTTCTTTGTTATATGTAGGAACCGTACATCCACAACTTCCTTTTGCGTTGGTAATAATTAATGGACTGTTACCCGTATTAACAAATTTAAAAACACGGTTTCCATCAGTGTTTTTATTTATTTTTCCATAATCAATTACTTCCTCTTCAAATTTAAAATTAGGAGTATCGGTATCAAAGTCTTCAGTTGGCTCAGCTGTCTGTGCACTTATTGAAAACGCTGATATAAATAACGTAATAGCAATTAATATTTTTTTCATAATTTTAGTGTTTTACAATTACAAATGTAAACATATTTTTGAGCTTACAAAATAATAGGTTTGTTAACTTTTTAGTTAAAATAGATAATTGTACTTTTGCCATCACTAAAAAAAGTCGTTGTGACTTTTACAAAAAGCAGATAATTAATTACAACTCATTTCTAGATGATTCCAAATAAATACAACCCAGAAAACGTAGAAGATAAATGGTATAGCTATTGGATGGAGAATGGATATTTTCATTCAATTCCTAATGAAAAAGAGGCTTATACAATTGTCATTCCTCCACCAAATGTTACTGGAGTTTTACATATGGGACATATGTTGAACAATACCATTCAGGATGTTTTAATTCGTCGTGCTCGTTTAAAAGGTTTTAATGCTTGTTGGGTGCCAGGAACTGATCATGCGTCTATCGCTACAGAAGCTAAAGTAGTTGCAAAATTAAAAGAAGAAGGAATCAATAAGGAGGATCTAACTCGTGATGAATTTTTAAAACATGCTTGGGAATGGACTGATAAACACGGGGGGCTAATTTTAGAGCAATTAAAGAAATTAGGAGCTTCTTGTGATTGGGATCGTACGGCGTTTACTTTAGATAATAATTTAAGTGAATCCGTTTCTAAAGTATTTGTCGATTTATTTAAAAAAGGATTGATTTATCGTGGATATAGAATGGTAAACTGGGATCCTGAAGCAAAAACAACCTTGTCTGATGAAGAGGTAGAATTTGTTGAAAAGCAGGGTAACTTATTTTATATCAACTATCAAATTGAAGGATCTGAAGAAACAATTACTATTGCCACTACACGACCTGAAACTTTGTTAGGAGATACAGCCATTTGTATCAATCCAACAGATGAGCGTTTTTCTCATTTAAAAGGAAAGAAAGTAATTGTACCTATTTGTAATAGAGTAATTCCTATTATTGAGGATGAATATGTTGATTTAGAATTTGGTACAGGTTGTTTAAAAATTACACCTGCTCATGATCAAAACGATAAACTAATTGGAGAAAAACACGGCTTAGAAGTAATAGATATTTTAAATGACGACGGTTCTTTAAACTCTTTAGGGTTGCATTATGAAGGAAAAGATCGTTTTGTAGTAAGAAAAGAGATAGCAAAGGAATTAGAAGCGTCTGGGGCATTAGTGAAAACGGAAAAACATCTGCATAAAGTTGGTATTTCGGAAAGAACAAAAGCTGTTATTGAGCCTAAAACTTCTGTACAATGGTTCCTTAAAATGGAAGATATTGTAAAACCAGCCTTAGATGCGGTTTTAAAAGATGAGGATATTAAATTTTATCCAAAACATTATAATAGTACTTATAAATACTGGTTAGAAAACATTCGTGATTGGAATATTTCTCGTCAGTTATGGTGGGGACACCAAATACCTGCTTATTTCTACGGGGAAGGTTTGGAAGATTATGTAGTTGCAGAATCTAAAGAAGAAGCATTAGAAAAAGCCAAAACAGTTACGGGAAATACTACTTTAAAGTTAGACGACCTCAAACAGGATCCAGATGCTTTGGATACTTGGTTCTCTTCTTGGTTATGGCCGATATCGCTGTTTGACGGAATTAATAACCCTGATAATGAAGAGTTTAAATATTATTACCCAACAAATGATTTGGTTACAGGTCCAGATATTATTTTCTTTTGGGTGGCTCGTATGATATTTGCTGGGTATGAATTTGCCGATGCAAAACCATTTAGTAATGTTTATTTTACTGGTATCGTAAGAGACAAGCAACGCAGAAAAATGTCTAAATCCCTTGGGAACTCGCCGGATCCAATTAAGTTAATGAAAAAATACGGTGCAGATGGAGTTCGAACAGGCTTGTTGTTAAGTGCTGCCGCAGGAAACGATTTGTTATTTGATGAAGACCTATGTGAACAAGGACGTAATTTTTCAAGTAAAGTGTGGAATGCTTTCCGTTTGATAAATGGTTGGAAAGTTTCTGAAACTATAGATCAGCCAGAATCGTCTAAAATAGCGATCGCTTGGTATACAGCTAAATTTCAAAAAGCATTGGTTGAAATAGAAAAATCTTTTGAGCAATATAGAATTTCTGAAGCTTTGATGACGATTTATAAGTTGATTTATGATGATTTTTCTTCTTGGTTCTTAGAGATGGTTAAACCTGGTTACCAACAACCTATTGATGTGATTACATACAAAGCAGCCATCGTTTGTTTAGAAGATAACTTGAAGGTTTTACATCCTTATATGCCTTTCTTAACGGAAGAAATTTGGCAGTTTATTGCTAAAAGAACTCCAGAGCAGGCTTTAATTATTTCTGAATATCCAGAATTGGTTTCTTTTGATGAAAAAATTATTACTGATTTTGAATTTGCTTCTGAAGTGATTTCTGGGATTAGAAAAATCAGAAAAGATAAAAATATCAGTTTTAAAGAGACTATCGAAATATTTGTATTGGATAATGAAAAAGTGAGTGAAACTTTTAATACAGTAATTGAAAAATTAGGAAATACATCAAAAATTGAAAATATAGAAGCTGCTGTAGACGGTGCTTTGAGTTTTAGAATAAAATCGAATGAATATTTTATTCCAGTTTCGGGTGCTATTAATGTAGAAGAGGAAATCGCTAAGTTAACAGAAGAGTTAAAATATACGAAAGGGTTTTTAAAATCTGTTCAGAAAAAATTAAGCAATGAGCGTTTTGTAAACAATGCACCAGAAAAGGTAATTGTGATAGAACGTAATAAAGAAGCAGATGCTTTGGCAAAAATAGAAACATTAAAAGCTAGTTTGGCAACTTTATAGAAATTGACAATTTTACAACACAGTTAAACAATTACTCTATTTAAACAATCATACTATTATGAGTACATTTAATACCTTTTCAGAAGTAATACAAACAAGTATCACCACTGATGATTTTGTAAAAATCACCTTAAGTAAACCTTTGCGTAAAAACGATGGACTAAGAAATGTTTATGTTCGTTTGGTATTGATTCAAGAAGAAGTGAAAATGTCTTTTACCTATCACTATAAAACAAATGATCAAGTAAAAAATTACGGAGTTGCGGAAGGCATTGAAGTATTACAAGAATTTTTATTAACAATATTTAGAACTGCAGTTGTTTTTACTTTAAAAGAAGATTTACAGGTTTTTGTTTCAAAAAATAAAGTTGTTTCCTATAGAAACGGAGCTCCTAGTTTTACAAATAAACCTCCAGTTTCTCATGATAAGCCAAAAGAGAGAAGAGCAGATATGGGAGCGTATCTTCGTTTTTTAGGTGTAACAGATGCTGAGAATAATGTGATACCTAAAATGGCAGATAAGTTTCGCCAAATTAACAAATACCTTGAAATTATGGAAGGGTTAATTTCAAATGCGAAATTACCTAAACATATTCAAATTGTTGATATGGGCTCAGGTAAAGGTTATTTAACCTTTGCTTTGTATGATTATTTAGTTGTACAAAGAAAAATGGATGTCACTATCACAGGAATTGAGTTACGTCAAGAATTGGTTGATTATTGTAATGGTGTTGCTGAGAAATGTGAGTTTGAAAACTTAAAATTTGAATGTAAACCAATTCAAGAATACTCAAATAAAAAAATTGATATTTTAATTGCCTTACACGCCTGTGATACTGCTACCGATGATGCAATTACCAAAGGTATTGTTGCCAAAGCGGGCTTGATAGTTTGTGCGCCTTGTTGCCATAAACAAATTCGTCAATCATTAAAAGGCAAGGAACAAGAGAATCCAATTTTAAGATATGGTATTTTTAAGGAGCGCCAGTATGAAATGGTAACCGATACCATTCGTGCTTTGATTTTAGAGAAAAGACATTATCAAACAAAAATATTTGAATTCGTTTCTAATGAACATACACGTAAAAATGTGATGTTGGTAGCTACAAAATCAAATAAAGAGATTGATGAAAAAGCACTAAATAAAAAGATCGAAGGAATTAAAGATGCTTATGGTATTGACGAACATTATTTAGAGACTCAGATTCATTAATGAAAAAAATTAATTTTAATATTGTTTTGGTAAATCCTCAAATTCCAAATAATACTGGGAATATTGGGCGTTTGTGTGTGGGGAGTTTAAGTCGATTGCATTTGGTAAAACCTTTGGGCTTTGAAATAACTGACAGTAGAGTAAAACGTGCTGGATTGGATTATTGGAGTGATTTAGATTTAACGTATCATAATAATTTCGAGGAGTTGGTTTCTAGTATTCCGAATATGCCTCGTGTTTTCTTTTTTACAACACGTGCAAAACAAACGTATTACGATATAAATTATCAAGAGGGAGATTGGCTTGTTTTTGGTAGAGAAGCTGATGGTTTGCCTCAAGAAGTTATAGATACTTATACAAATCAATGTGTAAAAATTCCGTTTTCTGGAAAAGTAAGAAGTTTTAATTTAGGAAATGCAGTGGCAATGGCTTTGGGAGAAGGATTGCGTCAACTTGATTTATAATAAGATTACAATCCCGTCCTAAAGGCATATAAAAAAGCAAAAAACAGAGAGCGAATTTAAAGTATCTCAAATTATGTATTATACTGATATAGGTTGCCCTTTTTTTGTTGTTACCGCAAAGTTATTTCCAATTTTTTTTATGGCTTTTTAGTTAGCCAAACAAATTAGAATAACTTTTCTACGAGTTCTCAAGTTAGTAAAAAAATCAAATATTTTTTATTTCTTTTATAAGATTTGTATTCAATATTAGGGTTTAAGTGTACATCATTAGGTTTTCTAAGGTTTAGACTAAAGTGTGGTCTCAAACCTCCATTCAATAACTTAAGACCGTTGCAAGGTACATGACAAAAATAAAGATCCAAACTTAGGTTTTATATCATTGTTTGTTAGCTTATTAAGGCGTATATTTAAGTTGTGAAACTACAAATAACACCTACTTTTGCAGATAGCATTTGTGACTTACGTACAAGAAAGATAAAAGCTACATTTTTTA
>NZ_JBAHZZ010000103.1:0-43344 GCF_037132785.1 Flavicella sp.
AATCCAGTCGAGGTCACTATAAAATACCGCAACACACTTGTAAACAAGTAGTTGTGGTTTTTTTATGCTTTAGATTGTACGATTTCTGTACGGCTGCTTGTTTTTCCTAATGTTATTACTATAATTCAAATATTTCTATAAAGGCATTTTAAGGCTTTAATTCTCTCATTGTTAATATTAAGGAAGACGTTATTTACGCTTATATCATGTGGTAAATTATAATAATAGTGTTTATTGCCATAATAAATAAAAAAACATAAAGACAACCTACACTTAGTTTCTTTAAAGATGATTTCTTTTTAATTGTCGAATTGCTTGATATAAAATCATCAACCTCTATTAAATGACCATTGCTGTCTCTTTTGGGTCTATAGCCTAAAGTTCCTACAAACCCCCTTATTTTATTCTGACACTTTGAAACATCAACAATTTCGTTATTCATTGCGTATTCATAATTGAATGCATTATTTTTAAACGAGTCGCAATAAGAACAACAATTGTTTTTTGTAATGACTACTACCTCCATTTTATAAGACTCGAGTGGAAATATGCTTTTTAATTCGCTATCAATGGCTAATTGTTTTAACCTTGTGTCTATAGTTTTTTCATGTTTTATTCTGTAATTAGACATTGCGAAATAAATGCTAGAAAGTGATTTGTTTAGCTCATAAATGTTCTTTGTCTTATTAGGGATGTCATTTAATAGATAGTTATAGTAAGCCCATAGAACTGCTTTATGATTAGCATCAATATGGTTCTTTGTAAATTTATTATAAAAGTCAATTAATACCTTGTCTTTATATTTTAAAATATGGTTTATACTATTATTTCTAGGGACAAGAAGCCATTCAATTCCTGTTTTTCGTTTTGCCATATCTTGAGTTTTCTCAAAAACAAGGAAGTTTATTCTTGCAGATTGAAACAAGTTAAAATAATTTTGTAATACTTTTGTATAGAAATGTGTGTAAAATTCAAAAGAGGCATAACTAAATAGTCGTGCCTCTTTTTTTTGCTATGAAAGTTACTATTGCCATGAATAGTAAGTTAAATGTATTACAAAAATAATTAATGACAGATTAAAGTAAAGACTATTTATCTTTCCTGTCAGTATAGTATCTTATTAAGTGAATAATATAAGATTAGTTTTAGACTAACCCCAAAGCTATCATTTGCTTATTAGATAGATTAGCTAAAATTCCTTTTTTACGATTGTAATCTTTGATTGCACCATTTAGAGTAAACAACCTAACTATTGCCCATATTCCAGCCCCACCAAAGGTAATATAAAATAAGATTTGAGTTCCCACTTTATCCATAGACCCATAGCTCCATCCGAAGAATAAAAACAGTAACCAAATCACAGTTGTGTTTAATTTACCTGACTCATACATTAATAAATTCTCTACTGACTCATCCATAATTTTTTTTTAATGACTATTTAATTATTACACCTTTTAGCTTTTGCTAAACGTGGTCTTGTCTCCTATAAAATAGCAACTGTCGTAAAACTAACTCTTTATTTTAGAAACCCAAACTAATCAACCTTTAATTTAAAGATTCATACGACACAGAATGTCATTTTTCTCAAAAGAACAATGTCGAAATTTGATATTATCTATTTAAGGAAGAATTTATCTATTTCCTTCGGGTCGATAGTTTCTATCCCCTCAATTTGTTTGAGCAGCTTCAAATATCTTTTTGTTAGTTTCCCTTTGTACGTTTTCTTAAAGTGCTTACTATAAAGCTCCTCATAGATTTTATCTGTCTTAAAATACGCTCCCATTGATTTCCCTAATAGCCTGAACGACTTACTATACGTTTGACTTTCATACATAACACCTTTGAAGGCTTCACGATGTAGAAACAAACCACCCACTAAATACAAGTTTCTACACCGCTTCATTGTTTGAGGACAAAGAAAATACCACACAACACCCTTGCCTAAATTAGAAGGTACAGAAACCAAAAGTACTTTGTAGTTTTTAGGTTCTCCATTTGCTTTATAGTTTAAATGTACATAAGGCTCTGAGCTAACTGTATTCACTTTTATTGAGATAGTAGATTTACTGCCACCTCTACTAGTCCAGTGTACATCACCATTTTGAATATTTCCCTTATCTAAATACCTCCATTCTTTGAGTTTAGTAATCTTTAATTTAAGAACATCATCGTATAAAGTAGGAAAAGAATATTGTTTTGGCATATTGTAGTTTTGATTTGAAACCTAAATCCTTAGGAAACATTAATTTGTATTATTTAAGTTTTTTAATCTCGTATGATGGAATTACTCCAATTTCTTTTACAAAAACATCATTCATAATTTCAATAGTTTTGACTCGGTCTTTAGTTTTTACAATAACAGAATCATGAATAGTAAATGGTACAATTCCATTATCAACTAATTTCTTTGCAATGCAGTCTATAAATAAGTAACTCTCAAGACTTTGCAAGTAGATTGGTAGCGTTCTATGGTCTTTTACTTTTAAAGCTTTTATCACCTCGTAAACAAAGGGAAAAACACTTGCAAATATCTTTTTATCATCTTCGTAAGGCACAAATTTTTTATACCCTTTATAGCATTCGTTTCGAGAAAACAAAACTTTAATCACTATGTCCTTTACTGTATCTCTTACAACTCCAAAAGGTTGAACAAGGTCATCGTACAATGCTCCTTCCAAAGCTGAATTAAAGTAGTTTCTAAATTCCGCCATTAAAGGTTTTTCGTTGTTTTGGTGAATTAATAAAACTTGGTTAATCCTTTTAACACCAAAGGCTTTGACGAGGTTCACTTCATTTAAATAACAACATAAGGTATCCCTATTGTTTATAATACTATCTATCAATACTCCTAATAGAAAAGGTTGTGAGTTCTTTAAATCGATACTTACATAATCACCAATAATAAATTGCTTTAAATCACTTTTTAAGTTGGTTAGATTTGTGTCTAGCCTTCTGTTGGTTCTGTTTCTTTTGAAGTACCTAAACCTTTTATCTTCAATATGATTAATCGCTGTCAAATAAGGTAATTTCTGATTGTCATTTGCGTTGATTTCTGTCCATTTAATTGCACTTTGATAATCTAACTCAACTTTCATAAGTTCATCGTACATTGCCTTTAAATAAGGCTCTAGCCTATTGATGTGTGACTTACTTTTATAACGTTGCTTTATCAGACTTTTACTCAATTTAGATTCTTTCACTAATTTTATTTGGCAGAAGTCTTTTACAAATACTGGATTAATCTTATAACCTAAAGACTTAACTCCTGGTTTGTAAAGATTATCGCTTATTATAAATTCACCATTCTTTAGTGTTTTAATGTATCTCTCTATATTACTAACAGTTACACTCTTTATAAATTCATTATTTAACGAAAAGTATTCTTTCTTTTTGTATTGTATTTGCTTTAAAATCAAGTAATGAATTACATAATAGAAATAAGTTATTTCAAATTTGAAGATAGGCGAGTGCTTACTTAAATAACTATGTAATTCTTTAACTAACAGATCGGGCAAATACAAGATTATTGGCTTGTATACCCTCATCACTAAAAGAGTTTTAATTGGTTAGAATTAGTTAACTTTTCAAACTCCTTTGGATTGGTGGTTAACAAGTGTGCCATACATCTCGTGAACGGACAAACAACCTCATCAATTGACTGTACTAGATAGCCGTTTTTTTCAAGTGTTCTTTTGTATCTACACCCAGCTTCAATAGGTATTTCCAAAACTGTACAAAGAGCTTTTTTCGTTGTTGTAATATACTTTAGAGATACATAAAACAAATACTCTTCAGAGTAACTATTTTTTAGTTCTTTAAGAGACAATCCAGTTCCTTTTTCAATTTGATTTTTAATGTACTGTAAGTTCAAATACTTATCTTTACCTATTCCGTTTGCGTGCGGTGTTATAGGGTTATGTTTGTTGTCTACATTCATAACCTTATTTTTTTAAAGGTTTTAAACTCTCTAAAATCTCACTTCGCTTGTAATAATTCTTATTAGCGAGCTTGTATACAATAATTTTTTGACTGTTTTGCCAATGCCACAAAGTGCTGGAGTTGATTTGTAGAAGTTCCAAAACTTGTCCTCTACTCATCAAATCATCTTTTGAAGTCTGATTGTTTAGTTCATTTTTAAAGTCCTCTAGTTGACTTTTAACGCCTTCTTTGATTAATTGAGTTAAACCCTCAGGAGTTACATTTTGTAATAAAATTGAATTTGTCATTTACCTATTTTTTTAATTATTAATAGGCAAATATTGATTTGAAGTTGACCTTTGAAGCTGTACGTTTTGACCTATTCCAAGGTTATCTTAAGGTTGTTCTTGTATTGAGTATAATCGTTTTTTCTTTGGATGTTTGGTCTTGAATCCAAACTCAGCTTTTTTATTTCTGTTATCACACCATCAAAGTACTCTTTATTAATCCATACGATAAAATGTTTTAACTCAATTGTATCTTGAAAATAGTTATCTTCCATCATTAACTGAAAGACCACAGTTAAATCTGTTTTACTGCTAGCTGTAATATTCTTATTAATTCGGTATATCTCCCATACCTTAAACGTGTTACCTTTGAAAATTCGATTATGTAATTTCTTTTTAACCTCATAAGTATCAGTCTTTGTGTTTTCTGATTGCTGAGGTTTTTTAACTACTAGGGTGTCGTGTTCAATATCAATCTTAATTGATTTAATTTCCTTCTCACAAAAACCAACAAACGAAATACCAAATATATCTTTAGGCTTCATTAATTCCATATTAAAAGTAACTCTAGCAAAATCCAATGAATCGAACTCTAATCTCTCTTTTTTGTATTCTTTTTTTAATAGATTCCAGTATTGAATTTTACCCTCGTTGGAAGGAATACTTTTGCATTCATTTTTATAACTAAACCAAAAGTCGAATTTATATTTGGAAATAAATTTATCCATCTCCAGTTCCTTTTCTATACCATCAATAGTGCTTTGTATTATTCTAATATATTTATGAATAGTTTGTTTGTTTATTGCTTTTTTTAGCTGACCAATAGAATCATCTATAAACTCTTCTCTTTTACCTCCCTCTAATCTTTTATAGATGTAAAAAAACAATCGCTTTAATTCGTACAGTCTATCATGGGTATTGCTATACTCTTCTTTATCCTCATTCTCTTTAAATGTTTTAATATTCTGAAATCCAAATCTTTTATGCTTAACATAATGATTTAAGTAATCTAAATCAAACCATTCTACTTTATTCCGTTTACGCCCTAAATAATAGCTGATGGCACTCCCTTTTTGGCTGTTATCACTACTAATATTATCATATTCAAAATGGTCTACAAAAGTAACTTCTGTAGAATCTACGTTATCGGGATTGTACTCTTTTAGTAACGTATCGTAAACCTCGTCAATATTACTGTTGTCTTCGTTTAGTTGTTTTATGAATTTATCAATCATTTTAAATATTATTTCTGAGTTAGTCATTTAGTTTCTGTATCTTATTGTCATTAAATATAACAGATATGGATGTTTTTCAAGGTCAAAATATACTGAGTTTTATAAAAGAACTGCCAAATGATGAATTTTGTTTTAGAATTAATAGGTCACAATACAAAGAATCCATTTTTCATAAAACAATTCTTAGAATGGTACTACAAAAACCTAAATATCAAAAAAATATAAAACAGACATTAGGCGTATAACTCAGTATTATTTTATGTATGAAATGAACCCTAAAAATTAACTTTATTTTTCATTTAAAAATAGTTAGTTATTTCAAGAGCTAAATCTTTGTTGCTTTTACCTATGTAACTTAAGAATAAAGCCTCTGTGCTATGCCCTGTTACATTGATTAAATAAGTAGTTGGTATTTTACCATAAAAGTTTGTTGCAAAACTACGCCTCCCAATATGGCTAGTTGTCAATTCCCATTTAGGAAACAATCCAGCTTCTTTACGGTATTGTTTTACCGCATTTTTACTTTCCTTATCCACAATAAGTTCACTTGTTTTACTGCCTTTAATCTTTTCAGTTAGTTTGGCAATTCTGCAAACTTGTTTTATGTATAAATTATATTTAGGGTCTGAAATCACCTTTGGAAAATCTCCGCTTCTTTTCTCTAATATCTCAATTACTTTAGGATGTAAAGCAACTGTCATTATCTTACCTGTCTTAACTTGTGTAAACTCAATCAAAGGCTTTAAAACCCCTTCCTTATTATTTTCATACCTTATCATTTCTTTTGTGAAACGCATAAAATCAGATACTCTCTGCCCTGTATAACAACTAATAATTAACCAATCTTTTGCATTGTCATAATTATCATTCAAACGCCTTTTATCTATTTTATCTATTTTATCTAAATCATCAAATGATAAATATATCTTCTCTGTCTTCTGCCGAGGTGTTTTTATTTTATCTAACTGGTGACTGGTCTTTAACCCATTATACTTAGCATGATTACATACTGTTTTAATAGTTCTTAGATCTTTTGAAATAGTATTTTGTGCATAGCTGTTTTTCAAACAATAGTTTTCAAAACTTATTCTAAATTTATCATTCACATCAATTATTTGAAATATTCTTCTTTGCTCTAATTGAAACCGCTGTAATAGATGTTTTGATACATTATACTTTTTTAAAGTCCCCTTTGTTATTTCGTTTTTCTTACTCTCTGTAAAGTATTCAAAGTACTTTAACAGCTCTGTGGGTAGATCTTCGGTTTCTTTTATAGGATTGTAATACAAATCAATTTGAGTTTGCAACCAGTCTTTGTTTACCTCATCAGGATTAGCAGAATTAAAAGAGTTTATAATCTGGTTTTCAATTTTGTTTAATTCAGCATTTATTTCTGTTTGTTTATTAGCAACATCAATATTTTTAGACTTCTTTTTATGTTGCTTGCTCCAATATTGTTTTGAAACCTCTACTTGCGTTTTACTGCCATAAACATAGTCAATACCATTATGCCTAAATAACAAACGTAATATTAAACTTGATTTGTCTTTTGTTGAACGAAATAAATAATTAACTGATGCCATATTATAAATGTTATTAGTAATACAAATATAATATTTATGTACAGTAATTGTACGGTTAAATGCAAATTGTTTAAAATTATTGCAAACTACATCAATAAACAATACATTTACAAAACCTTACAATCATTACATTTACAGGCATTAACCAAACGAACAGTAAGATTTTAGAGTATTGCACTTTTCACCAATCGTAGTTCAGTCGAGGTCACAATGGTAAAGTTAACCAACAAATAATTCGTGCTAATACATAGTTAAAAGACTGTGTATTAGCCTTTTTTGTTTATTAACCTTTTATACCATTAAATAAAATGATCTCCAATGACTTAATTTTTGACACGAGGATTGACACAACTAAAATATACGTGTCAATGAAAACAAGATTTGTATTAAGAAAAGACAATAACAAAAAAGTGGTCCCAGTATATTTACATATTACCGGAGGATCAAAAAGAGAACGTCTTAACCTTGACTTAGAGGTAGACAAGCGTTTATGGAACGACAAAAAACAGCGTCTGAAAACAAAAAACACCGACAACTTTAATTATATCAGGGATCTGAATTTGATTTTAGATAATATTGAAGCCAAAATAACTAACGTCAAAACCGTATACAGATTATCTGATCAAATCATCTCGCCTTCTATATTAAAAAAAGAATTAATAGATGGATTGCCTCGGGTAAACTTCTGTAGCTACTTTGGACATAAACTAAAAGAGGAAAAAGAATTTCTAAAACCTGGCACATATAGAAAACTCGTGTCAAATCTAAGCAACCTAAAAGGATACAACGAAGAGATATTTTTCAACGACCTTACAAGTTCTTTTTTCACAAACTACAAACTCCACTTAAAAAAGAAAGGAAACTTAGATACGACTATTAATTCTAATTTAAAATCTATAAAAAAGTTTTTAAGACTGGCAATAAAGGACGGTATCAAAATTCCTATAAGCATAGACGATATCATAACAGGCTCTACACTCGGAAACAGAACCTCTTTAAAACCAGCAGAAGTAAAAAAATTATTTGAATTTTTTAATTCTCAATTTATCATACCTACGCATAAATTGATTCTTGGTTATTTTTTATTCTCGTCAATGACTGGATTACGATTTTCCGATGTGATGCATATAGTCAGATCTGATTTTGATGATGACTTCTTACAATTTTTAAGTCAAAAAACACAAAAGTCACAAACGATCTCTTTAAATAAAAGAGCGAAAGAAGTGATTGAGAACTGCGAGGATCTTTTTGTCACAAAATACACCAACGAATTTATAAACCGTGAGCTCAAAAAAATAATGAAATCTCTAGGAATAACTAAAAAAGTATCATTTCATGTTGCACGACACACTTTTGCTACTAACTATTTAAGAGTAGGAGGGCGAATTGAAAAACTACAAATGTTACTCGGACACTCCACTATTTCAATGACAATGGTTTACGTTCACATAGTATCAGCAGAGGCAAATGAAGACATTCATCTATTAGATGATTTATTTTAATATTCGTTAATTCAATCTAATAGGATCTTCAATGGCAACTGTCTCTATTTCTACCTGATGTAAACCTTCTTTTAACAGGGTTCTCGATTGACTTTTTACAATATGGTATTTTCCGTAAGCGAAAATTTTCTTTTTTAAATTTTTTAAATTTTCAGAATTAATCAAAAAAGACCAGGAATAAAAAAGACCGCTCACACGAATAGTGAGCCACGAAAAATAAAATTCAGCAAAAAGATTGCTCAATGCAAAAAAAGAAGTCGCTTCCGTGGCATTAATCCCGTTATCGTTCAGACCGCTATACATTAAAAATATAGTCGTTAAAGAACTACTACTCTCGCTGTCGTATGAGCTATTAACACCACCTCTCTGAAGGTGAACTAAAGAAACAACGTCTAATTCTATCTCCTCGGTATTGTCATCTGACAAGTCTGTATTAGACACTCCTTTATAGTTGAAAAACAAATATTCTTTTGTTTCAGAATCAACTTTTCTAAAAAGCAACACGCCTAAATTAGAAGGCTCTTTGTAAGGATAAACAACCTCGTATTCTGTTAAATTAAAAGCAACTTCTTCTTTCAAAGAATTTGTAATAAAATTCATATAAACCACAGTACCCGATACCTCTAAAGATATGTTCATTAGCTTTTTCAAAGTAGTGATAAGATCTCCGAATGTAATATCAGGAACTACCTGAGAAAGATCTATTTCATTTTTAAAATCAACATCTAAAACCACATCATCAACAACCTCAGTAACGACTAAATCACAAGGAATGTCTGATTTTGCCCCTACATAATAAACTTTCACCCCTAAAAACCCTATATTATCAGGGGTAAAAGTAAAATCAATTTCTTCCGTTACAACATCTCCTGGCAAATAGCCATTATCTGAGAACAAGCGTCTATAAAAATAATAAACAACATTCCCAAACATAGAATCGTTACTTATATGAAATATCGAGGCAGTACCCTCTACGCCTATTTCCAGGGTCACGGTGCCTGTAATTCTATATTTCTTGCCATTAGCGAGAGGTATATGTTTTTCACCTTCCCAGACGCCATAAATCGAATCCAAATCAGAGTCTTGGATAAGAACAGTCTGCTCATACAAATTTAATTTAAACCACTCCGCATCCTTATACACAAGCAATTTCTTTACTTCTGGATGCTCAATAAAATCTCCTTTCAAAACATAACCCGCATCAGAAAAACCAACGGTTAAGACATGTAGTAAATAAGGAAATGGTTGAATTATATTTTTATTATACCGAACGCCTGACGACGTGAAATTTGTCAGAAATGCTCCTTCTTTATAATTATTGATAGTGCCTTCAAAAGTCTCCCAAGTAAGCTCAGTATCGGGGTAATTGTCTGTATGGATTTGCGGAAAGTTATAATTCACGTCTGGCCAAGTTTTGTCAATTATATTTTCTGCATCGGTTATTATTGACTCTACTATTTTTTGCTCCAAAGGAAAATCCGTTAGCTCCTTTTCCCAGTTCGGAAACTCATCAAAACCGTAGCGCAACACAAACTCTACAGACAGGCCCTCAAATGAAATAATTTCAAATTTAGCGGCCTCTAAGACGTTTTCGAAAACATATGTTACCTCAAAAAAATAATTTTTAGTTGTATTATTGTCTTCTAATAAATAATTGAATGCTTTCAGCAAATCCCCTTCAAGATGAATAGTAAACGGAAATGAATATTTAGTAAAAAACTGATCTGAAAACCAATAATTATCTTCTACTATCTCTATTTCGCAGGTGCTTAAATCTAATTCAAAATCTGTATGTACTATTTTGTGCATCAGTTGGGTTGTTTATATGAAATAATAAATCGAACTGGAAGAGTTCTTCTCCGGAATCTAAAGTTCTTATTTTTTTAGACAAAGGAACTAAACACAAATAAACAGTATCAGAAACAACAAGCCAAGCTCGCTTATTCAAGATCAAACTATCTAAACTTATCGTATCTGTTTTTAAAACATGTCCGGTATTTATCGTTAAAGCAACCTCCTTAGTAGTGTCTACGATTTTTAAAACTTCCTGAAAATCTTCCCTGTATTTCTGCTTAAGTCGCGTGTATTCCTCATCAATATAATAACCGCCCGTACATTGAAAAGCAGACAATAGATTATATTCATTTTCAAAATACAACTGGGTTGAATACAAAGTTGAAGGAAATACTAAAATTTCATAAAAAATATTTGTCTCAGAAATTTTAACCTTAAAACAATCTCCTTGTTCTCCGTTAAAATTAGCTACATCAACCATGATCGTATACACATTGTTCTTGTCATCAGCAACGACTTCAATGCTTTTCTGCAATACGTTATTTTTATAAACCAACAACAGATAACTGCCTTCAGGTAACAAAAATGACACATTAACTACCCCTTCTGAAGTTACTCTACAAGGGTGATAATTTCGCTCTAACAGAGCTGTATTGTTTTCAAAAAGATATGGTTTATTGCCTGCTATAAACTTTACGCCCTCTAAAATTACTGTATCAATCAACTCTCCATCAATCTGCCCCAGCTCATTACAAATAATAGTAACTGTTACTGTTTTATATTGAAAGCCAGGAACAAAATTAGAATAATCATCAATCCTACTCATATAGCGATGAATAATTTCACTTATATTAAATTTTTGATATTTTTGAAACAAAGGTATTTTGTAATTTAAAATCTTAGTTTTTAAACTACTTTCATAAAAATCAAAATAGGATATTTGTAATTCCACAGAAAAATAAGTACCCTCTGCATCGGTAGAGAATTGTAAATACTCACTACCTAACGTAAAAGCAAAATCTTTAGTGTTGTAAGGAAACTGAACCATATTTATAATTTATTTCTTGAGATTAAAGACACATAACTATCTATTGTTTTTTTCATTTGCTTTCCTGTTTTCAAATCATTACTTAAATAAGCGATCACCCCGTCTTTATCTAATTTTTCTAAAACAGCGGTATTCCTGTTTAACGCTATCAGTAAAGACGCATTATAAGATACGTCTGAAGATGAAGTCTCTGAAATATTTTCCGAAATTTTAGAACCAACAACAGAAGCGTAGTAACCAGTTTCAAACCCTTTTACTCTAGAGATTTCTCGATGAAGAGATTGTTTTACCTCTGGTGATATTTCTTTATAAGCCGCACCATCAATAATCAACTCAGGCTCGTTGGGTCCTTTTTCACCTGCCAAGAAATCACCTCTGGGAGTTGAAAACACGGTTGGCTCATATACCATTCCTGTTTTGGTTTCACCTCCATACACCGCAGAAAAGTCTTTGCCATCCTGTGCTCTTACCACATCATACATACCCCCTTCAAACCCTTGAATAGTTGCAGCTGCTATTTGCGCCAACTGCACACCTGCAGTTATCTTTGTTGTTAATGCCTGCTTAGCACCTACAGCGGTATTTGTGATAATTGCAGCAGGAGCTAAGAAAGGACCGAGCAATAACGCTTGAGCATTCGCAGCAGATGTTGAGGCACTAATAATACCTAACGCCTTAGCAGCGCCAACAATAACCTCATTAATAGCCATCGCTTTTTCTATACCAAACATCAATTTATAAATAGCTGTTTTCTGCCCAAAAACAGCTCCCAATAAATCTACTCCAGAATAAAGTAAATTCTCTTTTGCCGCTTCTAATTCTTGGTCAGCTTTTAACTGAGCGGCCATCGATTTTTTATCAAGCTTTGCGTATTTTAAATCCTTTGCGGCTTTATCATCTAATTCCTTTTCATCCCATTTTGATCTAATTTCATCTAATTCAAATTGTTTGGCCTCTTCAAGACCAGCTGCTAGTGTAGTTTCAAACCCTGCTTCCTCTGCCATCTGTTCAAACTTTCTCTCAATCCGCATAAGTTCTTCCTCTTTTTCTCGCTGATCTTCATTAAACTTCAGCAACTCTTTTCGCAACGCCTCATCAGCCTCAAAAGCCTCTAAAAATTCTTTTAATTTTAATTTGGAAGAAATAATTGCCTGATCTTCTGGAGACAAATCCTCTGAAGGAGTTACAACTTTCGGTTCTACTAAAACCCAACTCCTATTTTTAAAAACACATTCAACTCCTCCTATCAATTTCGTGTCTCCTTCTTTATAAAGAGGGTCTGGAGAAGGAGGAACATCGGGCTTAACGGAATCAACCACACCTAACCTAACCTTGAGCTCATTTCTTTTTTCCAACAACACATTACCAATATCATTAACGTGATTTAACTTCTCCTGCGTCTTTCTTAAAAGAAGTAACTGATGATTAAATTCGACCGTAGAATTTACAAGCCTTCCGCCCTGCTGAGGACCTGCCTGTTTTAACAAATCAGCGGATTGTTCCATTAAACTAACATTGTCCTTCAACACAATACCGTACTTCTCCATCTGTTCACCCAACAAACTCCTAACCTTAATTTCTTGATTTATAAAAGCTGTTTTTTTTTCTGCAACAATTTTATTATGCTCATCAATACCTTCATCTTTTTTTTGAAGAATAATCTTATTAATAAGCTGATCATTAACCTTTCTTAAAGCTACTGTTAATTCTTCGTTTGAAACCTTCTCAGCGTCAATAGTACTCAGCAGAGTTGGATACTCTTTTTTTAAATTCCTAATAATTGTAAGACGGGCTTCGGAAGAAGTATTTACATCTTTTATTATCGACTCTAACAAAAATAAATTGATCCGCTGTCCTTCAATATTTTCAGATAGTTTTTTGGTTGGAGAAATTAAACCCGTTACGAGCTGTATCATGCTTGTTAAACCCTTAACTACAGCTTGCGAAGAAAAGGCACCGTAAATTTTCTTTTGGAGTTTTTCCAAAGAGGCCGCTAAATTATTGTTTTTTATATTATACTCATTCGTTAAGGAACTAGCTTCTCGCATCGAAACATTTGACAGATCCATCAACTCTCTAAACCTCTCTACGTTATTTCCCGCTGCACCAATAATTTTTTTAACACCATCCGCGTTTAACTTTAACTCCGCTAAAGTCTTAGCCGTCTCAGTTCCATTCATTCCTTTTAACCCTTCAGCAAAAGTTAAAAAGAACTCTGTAGGATCTGTATTAATTAAATGTTCCACCTCCGTAGTAGATATTCCCATCACCTTTGCAAAATCATCTGCACCAGTAGCGGCTGCACCTAAAAAAATTGAATACGCCCTACCTGAAATTTCTGCCAGCACACCACTTTCTTCGAAAGCAGCACCTAAGCTTAAAGCATCAGAAATTGTGGGTTTTAGTGCGTCCGGCAAAGCTCCAACCCTAGTAGCAAAGTTTGCTATATTAGCCTCGGTAGCAACCCCATTAGCTCCTAACTCATTTATAGCAGACCCGATACTTTCATAAGCCTTATCAACTCTAAGATTCTTAGTTTCTTTAAACAGGAGTTTCAACTTACCCAACTTAGCTGCTACCTCACTAACGCCGCCGACAAAACTGTCGCCCAAGGCAACAGTTGCCTTATTCATTACGGTAACAAAATCTTGAATATCTTTTTTTAAAATTCCAATTCTACCTCCCTCTTCAGCAACTTTCAACAAATCAATTCGAGAGGTTCTTGTAGCTAACATTCCAAACGACTTCGTTAATTCATCAACTTCTACCTTAGTCATTCCAGTTGTTTTTTGCACATCAGACTGAGCATCTGACAACTTCCCGTTGTAATCTATCATGCTTTGAAGCCCTAACACAACTCCTGTCATCGTAGCAATAACAGACGCTCCCAAGGCAGCGTACTTATTAAAGCCATTGGCCAGAGAACTTAAAGAAAGACGAGCTCCTTTAGCCTTGCTCTGTAATTTTCCTAGTCTCGCAGAAATTTCCTGTAAATCCTTAGTGTATCTTATATTTGCCGCTGAACCAGGAATAGTATGCTTAAGTTGCATACGAAGTAATTTAGCTTTTTTCTCTAACTGACTCATCGTTAAACCAGTCACGCCGATTTCTTTTTGCAAAGCCGACATACGTACTTTATTGATAGAAAGAGTTTCGTTATTCTTTTTAATTTCTGCGTTTAGAACCTTATACCCCTCTGTTTCCTGTTTACCAGCAGCTTTCAGTTTTTCCCGGGCAGTTTTTAGTTCATTATTTGATTTCGTTAACGAACGAGTGGATTTCTCCAGGTCCAACAATTCCTTTTGTGCAGAATTGCCGTTGATGACGATACTCAACCGAATTTTCTCGTCAGAAATTAACTTAGCCATAAACAGAAATTTGACCAAGATTACTACAAATGAAGTTTTTTTTTAAGACATGAAACAAAAAAACCAATCAAAACCACTCCCCAAAGAAGGGGGAGTTTATGCTTTTATTTATACGACAAATAGGAATACTATTTTTCCATTTTACCACATAACGAATTTTTTAAAAACGAGACAGCTCTAAGCTTATTCCGCCGATCCTCGTTATCGCCTGCTATGTCTAAATCTAAGTACAAGGATAATAAATCATCTAGTTCATTTATTGATTCTCTTACGTTTTTTTGGTACAACTTTTCGGTTAATTCGTTGTTTTTCTCCATTCGTTCTTTAAATTAAATCGCGTGCTTAATCACAGGCATATTAATTTACAATGTATCCTCTACATTATAAAATTTCGATTTAACAGCATCAGTAAACCCATACATCAACTCTCTTGCTAAATTGTTTAAATGCTCATAGATAGGCTTGTTGTGAATAGAATGTCTCTTTTTATTACTTACACCACCTTCATTTTGTCTTGTTTTCATATCCACAAATCTATGCTGCTTTAAAGTAGTGTATATTATTTCATTATCGGTAACGTCAAAGCTGCGGAAAGCCCAAAAAGACGAATCAAAACTAGACATGCGCTTAACTATGTCTTTATCAATTTCTTTTGCCGTAGTAACCAGCACGTGCTTAACAAATTTACCAGAGGCAATTGCCAAGCCTGTTTGATTTCTTTCCTCTCTTAAATTCATTTTTCACGAATTGATATAGCGTCTAAATTAAACAACACCTGTAGCATAGTAGCTAATTTAGTAGTCCTGTGCCTATAATTATAAACTTTCTGTTTATCTAAACCAGATCTCTTTTTAAAATCCTTTTTTGCAACTTCTTCTCTAAATAGTTTTTCAATTTCCTGCGCGTCCATAACCTTATTTTAGTAAACAAATATACGACTATTAGACGAAAGTATCAATTTTTAAATCTATCTGATAACCATCGCAACCTGCTAATTTCCAAATCGGGTTAATATCTATCGAACCAAAATCCAAATCTTTAAGAATTGAACATGTCTTTTGATCTACATGATCAGACAAGAGCAAATCAAATACTTTCTTAGTTACTAATTGACTTTGCTCTAATTTCTCCAAAAAATCATCATGAGTCATTTTAGACCTATCCACTTTATTAAGTATCAAAATAGAAAAATAATCCGCACTTTTTAAAGTTGATAAATCACCTACAGGTTTGTGCTTGGGAATTATACCAAACAATATATATTTATCATTAGACTTACATTCACCTACAAATTTAGTTATTTGACTATCATCCATCACTACTTTTTGAAGCTGAAATTGCGGTATTCTTTCTGCTATTGAGTCAATATAATCTCTGTAATCAGTTATTAGCAACATTGGTTGGGTTTGATTTTAATTGTTCATAGGCATCAAGATCTCTTTTACGAATATCATAAAGACGTATAAAAACTTCCCAAAGCGGGATTTGTCTTAAATCTTCCAAAGAACCAAATATTCCGCTTTCCGCTAAAGTATACTGAATAGAACGAATGCCTATCCCTGGCAAACTGCTTTTAAAATTACTGCCCAATCCAAAATCTTTATACAAAACAGACACGTCTATTTCAACTCCTTGTACATATAATTTTGCCGTTGTTAAATATTTCTGAAACGAAGCAAAAAGCAAATAAAAGCCATAAAACACTCCCACGTTCAGGAATCTTAATTTATAGCAAATCATAGAACTTCTTTCAGAACTATAATTTATTCGAGAATCTGTCATATATGACTTTCCAAATCGTTTGTAAAACGGTTTTTTTTCTCGATAAAAAGTAGCCGTCAACATTTTTAAATAATGCAGTTCTTTGGTTTGGTTAAAATCGGCATAATAGCCTAAAGCGTCAACGTACTCACCAAATTTTACATTATTAAACTCATCACTAGGACCGTAATAATCCCTAAACGCTGTTATTTTATAAATGGGATTATTTATAAAATATAATTTTATTTTTTTTTGATTCTCTTCCGGCACCTTCTCAAAAAAACCTTCAGCTAATTCTGACAAAAGCAATACGTTTTCTAATTTTTTATTCTCAATTTCTATGACACCTCCATCAACACGTTTCATATTCATTAAATAATATACAGCATGCGTCTTCAATTCTTCATAACTAATCTCATCAGTCATGTTCTTAAACAATAAACGGCACATATTTATATATTGCTCCTTTGAACATTCTCCTAAATGCTCAGGAAAATAAACTTTTATGTCAGCTTCAGGAATTTCAACTATATGCATCTCAGATCACTTGTAATTTATTATTCAGAACCACATTATGTCTTTTCATTTCAGATCCAAACTGGAGATCAACTTGAAATTTAATTTCTGCTATTGTAGCCAAATCCAATGGAATAAATTTTGACTTATTATCCTTATCCAGCTTTGCGTATTTGTGAATAAGTTTCGTAATCTCATAACGCAACAACAAACGTTTGTTTTGCTTGTTTTTTACAGCCTGCTTTAAATTTTTATTAATATCATTAAGAGTTCTTTTTCTTCTCCAGCTCTTAAAATAAAGAACAATTTGATTGATAATCTTTTTCATGTTTATTTTAGTGTTTTTCAGTTCTAATATTAGGTTGCTATATACTTATAAAACCATCATTACTATCGGCTTTAAAAACAATAGGAGCAATTTGCTCATCCTCTTTTTTATTCATTTCAGTAACCATGACTTCTAGTTCTAAAAAGGCATCTTTCGCATCTGACTCAAAATAACGAGCCACCGCAAAGGCCTCATTATTCTCTGGAGCTTTGGTTGCTTTTTGTGTCATTCTTTCGGACGAAAATCCCTGTAAGACCCCTTCAGGAAATAATTGCACAGACAAACGACGCATTGACCAAGCTAAAGCACTATAAACACATGCTTCCCTTACCTTATCAAGCAAAGCTTCATTCCCGTTTGCTGGCTCTTTTAAAGAGGTATACAATTCAGATCCTAGCCTTGATTTAATTTCTCTTGTCTCAGCGCGTCGTATTCCTGGAGCTAATTTTAAAAACAAGAGTCTTGAATTTCCAATCGGAAAATACGTATCAAAGTCGCAAGGTGAATTCAAAAACAAACCATGAGTAGCTTTGTAAGCGCTTGTTTCTTTCCAGGAGACAATCGAACTGTCTAAATACTTTATCAAATCATCCAATGCCTCGTAATAACTTCTTTCTAGGGCATTATTATCATTTTCAATCATCCATTGAAATGGTGATTTTTCATTATCCTCAACCCTATTTAAACGGCCTTTTGTTGTGTGGCTAAGATCATTATGAGGTGCGTATTTACGATAAGCCTGAATTGCAATTGGATTTGCTATATTAAAAATAATATCTAAATTCTTTTCTTCAGCTGCTTCTTTTTTAAATTCAACCAAAGCCAAGGCATACATCTCTTTACCAATCAAACCAATAACATCATTGCTTGCTGTTATCAACTTTGGTTTTAATTTATTAAAATCAATATCAACATCTAAAAAGCTTAAATAAATTTCTTTTATATCAATTGTCTCATTAAATAATAACTCCATAATTTTTATTTTTCGTTTCCTGGTCTTTCTGAAGGAGTTGTATCCTCCAAACGCTTTACTTCAACATGATAAAACCCAATCTTTAAATTCTTCTCAGGAAAATTAACTTTCAAAGCCATATTTATGGGTTTACACACAATCATTTCTGGAATATCGTTTTGCGTTTTTAAATAGTTTTCCATAGCGTAATGTTGCTCTCCTCCGCTATTTACCTTAGTTGTTTCGCCCGAACCCCCAATAGCGGAATGCAAACCAATAGAGGTTGCTATTTTTTTTGAAGAATGATCAGAAATATCAATTTGTCCTTTGATAAAATCACGGACACTACTGTCTATTTTTTTTATCTCCCAACCATGTTCTAACAAATTAGTGCCATCTATTTCTAGCGTCTTTTTAGAGTGCCAAAATTTACCTGTATTCTTCTCTGACGATAAAACCCGTGAAATTCCTTTCAGCAACTCACTCTCATAATCCTGTAACATTTTACTCGAATAAACCACACCTCTCGCTTCACAATTATCTTTAAGATCTTCTTCTTTTTGATTCCAAAAGGCTTGTGGCGAAACAATATGAAAAGTTGGATTTATGGAATGCTTAGACAAAGCCTTTAATATCATAGGAACCGCATTAGATCTCCTTAACCATTCCAAGGATCCATAAATATCTGGAACGGCATAATAATCAGCACAAAAGCTAAACATGTTTGAATACATCAAACTTGTTTTTGACTTAAACGGATTTTTGAAATTGAATAACTCATAAACCTTCATATCCGTCAACGCATTCAAGTGTTCAAACGAAAAATCCGTAACCACAGCGTGCGTAGGCTTCACTAACTCTTTATCACACTCAGATGCCAATCGTGTACGATCAATTCCCGAATGCTCAAGCTTTGATATATAATACCGTACCCCTTGAGGAACTCTCTTTGCTTTTCGATAAAATTTAGTAAACGCCCCTTCAACATGCGAATTATCAACATTACAGCGCACTAAATAATCTTCATAGTCCCACTTATCTAACCATGTCTGAACCTCTTCGTCATCAACCCATTCTCTAATTAATTGGTTATTCTCAAACTTTTCTTTATAAAGCTTAGGCCCTTTACCCCACAACAACTGCGTCTTTCTCTTGAACGACCCAGGAGCATCTGAATTCGACTGAACTACTTTTTGTATCTCTTTAGGTAGATCATTATTATCTCCATAAGAATGAATACGCCAGTCACCAATATGATAATCTTTACTAACCCAATCCAACGACTCATCGCCTGATTTGTAATTTGCAAAGTCTCTTGGCGTTTCAGATACCTCGTAAGAAAAGACCATTTGATCAGACTCAACAACTGCTGAGTTATTATGATAACTTATATTCATGGAATTACTTTTTGACCGTTAAACATCATCAATAAAGGATAATAAAAATGTCTGTTCTTATCAGTGGCTCTATCATCATAATCTATATAAGCAATCAACACATCCGACTTATTGCTTTGGTTGTCTCTATAACCACGCCTTAGTATAGCTTTACGAACCACCTTATATCCCCCCTCAGAACTATTCATAGTAGTACTACACCTGAAGAAACCTAAGGCAAAAGGAATATTTACTTCGGATAACTCTCTCATACATCGAAGCGCATCACGTTTCTTTATTGGTTTACTTTCATTCATTATATACTGTATTAAAGCTGTACAAGTATACATACACATATAGTATTCTTTCAGACATGAAAGAATTGGTTCATTCTCTAGCAAGAATGGACTTTGTAGTGGGTTGCGCCTGCCCAAAAGAGCAATCATATATCTAAAAAAACAAGCCTTTGCACGTGCAAAAACAGAAACCAGCGTGACGGGGAGAGTTGTCTTACAACCAATAGAACACCTTTTTACACAAAGGCTTATCTATTGATTGTAAGTAACTTATGTTTTTTTTATTTTATAAACAGTCTTTTTCCTGCTAATCAAAAGTGTTTTTTAACCTATTTATAATTATTACAAATTACGATTGACACAGGAATAATTTTCTTGTTTGGTCGTTTTTTTGTTTACTTTTTTGTACCTTTAAGTACTATTAATCAGTAAATTACATTTTATGAAAACAGTAACTAAAAACGAAAAAAGTACAATTACGAAAAAAAACAACCAACCTACAAAAACGCCCAGAGCAGACAAAAACCCAACCGTTTTAATGATGGCGACAAAGGAAGAAAAAAAAGAGTTGCACAAAATGATTCAAAACTTTGCGCCAACGGCTGAAGAGCGAATAAAAAACGCTGAAAACTTCAAAATTCTAACAACCAAATTTGAGCATTTAAAAGAAAAAAAAGACGAACTAGACAAATTCAAGATTTCGAGCGATGGAACTCAGGAAAAAATTTATTTAGAAAACTCGGAAGGGTTCAAGTTTGAAGTATCAAACACTAAAATAATGGACGAAACCCTAAAACTCCTTGAAAACACCCTAAACGGTATTCTAAGCAATACGAAAAAACAAGTTGAGGATTTTATAATCTAACAACTATTATCAACTGAAACGCTCCCAATTGTCGAGAGTGGGAGCGTTTTTTTCTAAACCGAAAGTTTATGACACTTACAACGATTAAGAGTGACAAAAATAAATCTTTTATTTTGTCCGAACAAGTAAAAAGAATACTTCACGAAAAGGGATTTTTAAAAATCTTTAATTACCCAGATTACAACTATTTTAAGGAGTTAAAAAAAAACGCATTTAATAAAGCCTTTGAAATTGCCACCTTATTTATAGCAGACGATCAAAGCACCAACACCAGCGACTTACAAGACTACATTTTTTAACGATGTATGTCATGAGACCTAAACGAAGAAGCAACACTAAAAGGTACTCAAATGTTTGATTTTAACAACCCAATCGCAACCAAAGGAAATTTTAAAATTTGCTTTGATGGCTTGGCTATGAACAACAAACAGTTGTATTGCTTATATCAAATCTCCCTTTTAGTTGGCTATTTCGATACTTTGGAAAGTGCAAAAAATAAAACAAATACAATTCAATCTTAAAATCATGCGAAATCTTTTTACCATTAAAGAAATTGAAATTTCTTACAATAGCAACACCATAAAAGCAGACAGAACCCGAATCACAAATTCTATAGATACTTTTGAAGTATCAAAGGAGGTGTTTAAAAACTCCATAGAATATAAAGAATCGTTCTTTTTGATGATTCTAAACAATGCAAATGAAATTTTAGGAATTAAAAAAATATCCGAGGGTGGACTTGCGGGAACCGTTGTAGATGTCCGTTTGATATTTCAAACAATTTTAAAAGCACACGGTACAGGTTTTATCATCTTACACAACCACCCAAGCGGAAACCTACAGCCAAGCGAAGCGGACAAAACAATCACCAACACCATCAAACAAGGTGCAAAAGTCCTAAATCTAAACTTATTAGATCATTTAATAATTACTAAAGAAAACTACTTCAGTTTCGCAGACTCTACAATCTTATAAATTATGGAAAACCTACACGAACAAATTTTTTCTTGTGCTACACGAGAGGAAAAAAAACAACTGTTAAAACAACTGAGCAAAACAGTATGCTAAAAACAAGAGACACTCCAAACGAGTTAAAACGTTTTAACTCGCTTTTTTCTTCCTTTGGTTATAAATACGATTTAAGCCGTTTATTTGATGACTTTTTAACGATTGTTATTTGTGTATTTGCTAGGCAAACCGAAGAAGAACTATATTTTGAAACCATAAAAGGCTACACTAAAAAAGAATTAAATGTGTTTGCTAAACTATTAGCCGAGTTACTTATTATTTACGACAAAGCCAGAAAGGACGAATTTTGGACCGACCCACTAGGCACGTATTACGAAGTACTAGCAAGCAACACAAAAAAAAGCGGATTTGGTCAGTTTTTTACACCGCAATGTATTTGCGATTTAATGTCGCAATTTGTTTTAGGTGCTAACGAATGGGGGAAAAGAATAAATGACCCTTGTAGCGGAAGTGGCAGATTGATATTATCAGCCAACAACCAAACCGAAGGAAATTATTATATCGCGCAAGATTTAGATGCTATTTGTTGCAAAATGACTGCTATAAATATGTGCTTTCATGACATCAGAGGAGAGGTACATCATATGAATTCCCTAAGCAATAAGCCGCCACGGGTTTCGTATTCTATAAATTACGAGTTTCATAAACACAAAACGCCGCTTATACTGCTTAAAAGACCTGTTAAACAGGTCTTTTAACGTCTTTTCCCTAAAAAAAATCCCGAAAAACGGTACTTATGTTCCGTTTTTCGGGATTTTACGCCCTACTGGGCTTTAACTGAATAGCTTTTTATTAAATTTCTTTAAACCGATCTTCCGTGTAATCCAAAATTATAGTTTGATCATCATCTACTAAAAAGCAGTATTTCCCTTTTTTAAGCCAAAGCTGGCCAGGATCTATTTCTTCTTTATCCTGATAAACAGTTGCTAAATTACGAAACAAACCGTCTGTTTTTAAAGCAAAAATAAGATCCTCATAAATTACATTATCTCTTAACCAATCCAATAACAAAGGAGTATCAAAATACAACTTCATCTCTGGAGACACTATTACTAATGGATTATTGTTGACATAGGGATATTGCAAACATTCCTTGACTACCTCTTTTAAGCTTTTATTTGAAAAATTCACCGTTTCACCTCCCAGAAACTTAACGGATAATCTTAATAAGGCTTTCTTGTTTTTTTGAAGCAAGTGCTCCTCTGTTCTCTGTTGCATAATAGAATAGGTTTAAACTACCCACATAAGCTTGCAACAGAGAACATACATTGAAAAATGTAGAAATAGAAACCGAAGTTTCTCTTATGTGGGAGATTGTTAAATTCATTTTTAAATTTCAATGTTAAATATATTCCTGTTGCATAGCAAATGTATTAAAAATTTATCGCACAAAATGCGTTCGCATAAAAAAACCAAGAAACCAGTATGTTTAATTAATTTTGAAAATCACCAATCTCCAGTATTCTCTGGAGCTAAAATATACCTGTAAAGACTATTTGCAAGCGAAACAGTTTCTCTCTCTACAGCTGCCAAAACAACTCTTGAAGCATCTAGCCCATTTTTATACATTTTTCGTAATTCATCTTCTGAATTCAAAAGCTTTTTATAATACCTTTTCAAATAAGGATCAGTAGTATTGCTTTGAAGCTTTTCTATTTGCTCTTTGTGATTTTCAAAACTATCTATATAAGCGTGTCCTTCTATAGAAGAAGAAACTCCCTGTGTTTTAACAACATAGTCTACAAAAGACAGTCTATACTTACCTTCTTTAAACTCCGTAATCATATCAAAATAAATAGGAGCATCAACAAAGTGCCCTTGAATATCAGTAGTTATTTGAAACATTCCTTTTACAATAATTTTAGACCCCGAATCTAAACGAATAACATTTTTAGAATTGTTAAAGTTTAACGCGATCCACTCATTCGCCCTTTTATGGATAGACAAAGCAGTTAAGCTGTCCACCTTATAAACCTGCTCAAAAGAGACTTTTACATTTTCATAATCAACCTTAAACTGAGCAGATACCGAAGCAGTAATAAACAGGAAAAATAAAACAAGTTTTTTCATAGGAATACTTTTACATCAGAATGCTAATTTATAAAAAACATACACAACTTTACACAACTACATGTGTATAAATTACTAAAACTACAATATTTGTAAAAAACCAAACTGCGTAAAAGAAACAATTATTTCTCCCTTAGTTTTCTTGAATCTTGAAATGTGTTTTTAGTCATTATATATATATATATATATATATTTACATCTCGCTTGGAGCGCCCATTTTTCCAGGACCTCTTTTACGAATAATTATCACCCATTTAGGTCTAAAGAAAAAGTACTTACCGGCATCAGAAAAATTGGTACTATACATCGGTAGTTTTTCTGGAGGTAATTTTTCTGAAGACTTGTCTTTGTGAATAGAGTTGGATCCTGTTTTTAAATTTTTACGAATCTTAGTTTTCGATAGTTCTAACGAGCTCTTGTATTCTCTACAACTAAACTTATCTATTTTTATTTGTGGTAAATCTTTGTCATAGCCACCAAAAAAAGATTTCATCAAAGTATATTCTTCCTCTTGTAAAATGGTTGCTTGGTTCTTATTCATCAAAATAACTTTCCAACCTGTTTTAGCTCCGTTTTGCACCTCAATTTCTCGCTGTAATTCCGTAGCCCAATCTTTTCTGATTTTTGAATATTGATTCCCTGAGCGGTCATAATAGAGGTTCAATACCTTTTTTTTATGGTATTTATAAAACTCAATAAATTGCGCTGCCAATTCTCTGGTACTCTCCGGAGGAATGGTAAAAAAGTTTTTTAACATATAAACAAAATTCCCTAATTCCTGGCCGGTCACCATAGAAAGCATATCACCAAAATCTACTCCAGCATCTAATTCACGGTTATGATCTATATAGCGCAAAGCCAATGAGCTTGGCGTAATAGTATCTCCTATTTTATATTTATTCTCATAATATTCCTTTAGGATTCCATCATCATAAAAATGATGATCACCCAAGGTAATATAAAATTTTAGTCCTTTTTTTAAGGTAGGCTTTAAACTTATTATTGAGCTCTTAAATTCTTCTATTCCCAAAGCCTCTAAAGAATCAGAAAAGTAACCCGGTTTTAGAATATCAACATTTGCAAAAGAAGAAACGATATAAAATAAGGTTGAGTTTTTACGCACCCTAACCCAACGAATCATCCATTTGGTGATTTGTTTTTGTAGCAATCTGCATTTTTTAAATTGCTTATCTCTAAAAGCGTTGTAAAATTCTTTCTTTACCTTATTTAAGGTAATTGCCATGGACAAAGCATCTTTCATTTGCTTTTTGTTCATGTCTTTCTCACGATCCATGATCCAATCATAATCCCCTTCAGAAACATTAGGCATATCTGTAGTAAAGGTATTACCACGGTAATAAATAGAATGACCAAAGGCAGGATATCCCCTTAAGGCAGGCATTAATTTTTTAATCTTAGCAAAATCTAAATACTTGGTTTCATCTCCAAATAAATGCTGATAGGAGTTTCCAGCTGCAGACGTTGGCGAATCCATACTGACCAATACAAAAAAACAACCATGTCTGGTAGATATGGTGTTTTTATAGGTCTGTGGTTGTTTGTAAGGCTGCTTAAAATGAGCTGGAGGTGGTTCATCTGTTACAAAATCAACCCCTTCTTTCCATCCTTTACGTTTCCAACCCTCAATTAAAGCCGGTACTATATTTTTTAAGGCATTTACATAGGTATCCGTTACAAATGCAAAATAAGCTCCAGGCATATCTTCACAAATACGCATGGACCTTTCGGCAATAATATCAGTTGTTTTGGCAGTAGCTCTCCCAGCAACTAGAAATAAATTTTTAGGAGCGATCAAATCGATCATCATCTTTATCCAAGACGCATACCGAACCTCAATAGCATCATCAATCTTTACGTGGGTTTTCTTCGTCATCTGGGAAAAGGTTTAAATCTGTAATCAGTGAATCCTGAAGAATAATCTCAAGCTGTTTTTCTGTGATTTCTGGATAAGCTTCCGCCTGTTCTTTAAGTTCAACTCTATTCGCTGGTATCAAACCAGCCTCCAAAGCATCGGTACTATACAGCACAAATTGTTTTTTAAACCACTCCCCTGGAATCTCTTTTTTTTCTTCTTTATCCAAACCACGCACTATAAAAGCATCTTTTATCATAGAAGCTACTGCCTTTGCATCTTTTACACCTTTTACGGCCATTTCTGCAATCGCAATCATTCGATCTATCTTATCGGCATATATGTTTTTTTGAGCTTGTTTGGATAGGTAGGTAGAACCATGGTAATACTCCAAACCATCATAATACACTTTGGTAGCCAAATGCCTTGAAAGTTTCTCTACCGAGATTAAATGTTTTAAAATAGATTCTTTGGTTCCAAAATCGGCAACTCTATTATGCATAGAACGCACCTTGTCCATCAGCTCAAAATAAAGAGACAGCCCGGGAGTCATTTTACTTTCATCCCCAACATCTACAAAATCGTAGCAATCGTTTATGTGTATGCCTTTTATAAGCTCGCTTTTATTCATCCTTCATTTAAAATTCTATTCTTATGATTTTCAAAGGTTCTTTTTTCCTGAGCTTTTTTAAACTCTTGAGTGGCTGTTATGTTTCCGGACTTTGCGTTTTCTAACAATTTATTATCCACTTCAAATTGAGCCAACAATACACCTCTATCATAATGCTCACGAACCAAAGAATCTGGTTTTTTATATTGATATAAAAACTCATCAATAGGAGCTGTTAAATACACCGCAACTTGAGTAGGGGAGTAGTTGCAAGCAGCCAAGTTCTCAATAGACTCATATTCTTCTTGAGAGAGTTTTAAGGGAACTACTAAATGGTTTGTATCCTCTATCATTTGTTTCTCAATTTAGACTCCGTAAATAAGGTTTTTCTAAAATCAAAAAGCCCTTTACTATTGGCAAATAAATATTGTTCGTATTGGGCATTTGAAGCCCAGTTTCCAGATCCTTCAATCACATAAAAATTGGAAGCGGTTTGTAAAATGCACACCTTTGCATGTACCCAAGAAAAAATCACTTCAAAATTTGCTCTACTATGTATCATTGCGTTTATATAATCTATCGTAGCTGGATTTCTTTTGAGTAAAGAATCAGAAATCATTAACGTAATTTTCTCTATAATTCCTTCATCATACAATTGTACTAGAGCATCTATCACTTTTCTACTAATACTATAGGTAGAGGCATACAATTCTTTGATTGATTCAAACTGACCCACAAGAGGAATAAACGTAAAAGCATTAAAACTGATTGCAGACTGCAGAAAGAAAAATTCTTCTGTATTGGGTAATCTTTGCAGATCAGTATGTAGCTTTTTTATTTTATCATAATGAGCCAACAGATATTTAGAAATAAAATATTCTGACGACTCACTCGTGTCTATTTCAACAGGCTTAGAAAGCTCAAAGAATTTATTCTTTATCACTAAAATTGAATTTTGTTTTGATCATTTGTAGTTCCACATTCCATTCCACTACTTTCTTATCATATTTCAATTTGTCATCCCCTTCAGCTTCGCTTGCTTTTTTAGTATCTCTACGGATGTAATTTTCTAAATTACTCATGCGCTTTGTTGCTTTTTCAACCGTTAAAGCTTCCACAGATTCTTTTAATTTTCTTTCAATAAAAATGGGATGATTGCCCAATATATTTCCAGATTCAGAATAATGTTTTAACTCCTCATAAATATCTTGATTAGATTCAAAATCTAAAACTGAGATTAAAGCCAATTCGGTAATTTCTTCAGAAGTCATTACAACAGGAGTTTCTCCCTCAAAGGCGATGCTAGTTAATAGCTTTGCATGCGCTTCAACATACCTTTCGTAATGTGCAAATTTATGTCCCACCAAAATATAAAACTCATCAGGACAGGTAGCAGGATCTTTTAAGAAAGGAAATTCATCTTTTAGCTTGATCGTTTCCTTTACTTCATCTGGAGCCGTTGCAAAAACTTCCTCTTTAGTAGCTGCTGTTACTTCAATAAGACCTTCATCATCAATCCTAGCTGCTATCAAAGCATTCTCAGCCCAATCTGTAATATTATTCAAAGACCAATCATTAATTGCTTGATCATAATCAGCATTTTTTCTGCCTTCAACCTCTATTTTATATTTTTCTATAAACTCTTTACGCTCTCTATTCCCAGAAGTTCCTTTGCTCCATGTTGGAATTGGATCCATTTCCATTCCTTTGGTTTTTAACCAGGCTAAAATCTCATCGGAAGTATATTTTTTAAGGTCTTCAACAGAGCTTATCGTTACAGCAGGAACCAATAAAATCACTTTTTTTGATTTTAATTTCGCCCCTCTAATCTCAGCTTCAGAAATGGAGTATTGCTTTTTTAAATCGTATAGTAAGTTTTCTAAATTAACTTTAGAATATCCTGCAGTATTTAAATAGCGTACCGTTTGCGGACTCGGATTTGAAGATTTCATATACAAGCTTAAAGCTTCATTAAACTGTAGCTCAGGCTTTGTAGGTAGTTCTTTTAAAAAATAAATAATTGCTGCTTTCATTTGATACATTTTAATTAAACCTCAAATTTGGCACTTGTCTGTGCAATTTTTAAGACATGAAACCATGTGCACGTGCAAAAACAGAAACAAAAAAAGCCTCTTATAAATAAGAGGCTTTCCAAACTAACCAAACACTAAAATTACGCGCGAGATTGCTCTATCAAATAAGTAGTAGCACCGGCATTGTAAACCTGTACGTTTATAACAGCTTTATCTAAGCCTGTCCATGTTGTATCATCTTTTAAAACAATGCTTACATCACCATGCACCCCAGAACTAAGGGTTGCAGGATCTGCACCACCCCCACCAATAAGGGTAATTATGGTACCATGTTCTATATCTATAGAAGCTGCCGTTACACTTGCAGTAGCATCTAAAGAGGGCAATTGATAAATAGGACCGTTCGCAATTGTAAAATCTACTGCTGCAGTAGCAGCCAAATGATTTTCAGCAAAAAACACTTCCCCGTCATACAAACCGATCACTTCATTGTCATTCACATACTGAGCGTATTGCATGTTGTTTTTAACACCGTCCTTATCAGATGAGTAACTTCCTTTTAATTTCATAGGATTGCAAGGGCTGCCTAAAACATCTCCTGTTTTATCGCCACAACCTTCTCCAAAAATAAGCACAACACCCACTCCAATATTATTCGCTACAAATTCTCTAACACCTAAAGGATTCCCAGGATAAATACCTTCTGCTTTTTTTACAAAAACTTCCATATCCTCATCCCCTTCAGTCTCTTGAGATATTTTTTGAGAAGAGGGTGTCATATATAATTTTTCCATTTTGGCTCCAGGAACCAACACAATATTTCCAAGCATTTTTACTTTGCTTCCATCTCTCTCTGGCCAACTTAAAATATCAACTATATACACAATATTTATTTCAGGCTTCTTTGGTTTTGCAGCACCTGCACCCACGACATTCGCGGGCATAGGAACTGATTTTCTAAAATTTGTCATATTAAGCTGTTATAGTTCTATTAAATTCAATCCAAACACCATCTACAAGAATCAACTCTATAGAATCCGCTGCCGTTGCTAAAGTAACTGCAGACGCAACTTTGATATTTCCTGTAGTACTCAAGGTCACATCTGTATTGGCTCCATCTACACCTGATATTTTAATTTGCTGTGCTGGCACACCATTTAAAATTTCTGTAATTGCTGTGTTCTCAGCTCCGCTAAATGTATAGTCATAACCATTATCTGCATCTAAAACTCCAGTCTCAAAAGTACTTTCTACCGTTACTGTTTGTTCAGGTTCTGCAGTTCTACTCAATTCTTTTAATTTGCCATCTGCCATTACAACCATCGTTAAGGTGCCGCCTGTATTTAAAGCGAAATCTGACCCTAATACAATATCTGCATTGTTTTTTATATGCTTATCTGCAATAATCGTATTGTCTCCTTGAATTTTTACAATTTGCCCTGGTACCAATCCGCTAATTTTAGTAATATCTGTGTTCCAAACATCATCTACTTTTAATTGATTGAAACGCGCTTCAATTTCACCGGTCTCATTATCAAATACCGGGATAAAGAAATCTTTATTAAACACAGAAACATCGTTAGACCAAACAGATTGCACTTTAAACTGATCAGGATCTCCAGGTTTTACTTTATTTCCAATATGAACATAACGCATTCCCATTTTATAATCTGCAAACACATATAAAATACGTTTGAGCATTTCAAATTTATACAAGGATTTCTCCTTTGGTAAATACTCTAAAATCTCCACATTATTACTTGGTGTAATCACCATAAAATCCGACCCTTCAAAATCTACGACTTCTACAAACTTGATATTTGGAAAGTCTTTAGGATAAGGCAATACTCCCGTATAATCTGTATTCAATGAATGTGTAACTTCGTATCTACGCTTATACGCTTTTACCCAAGTTGGGGACATTTCCATTTCTAAACCTGGCATATTTTTAACATCCAAAGGCAATTTATTGATCAATTCATCTACATAATCAACAATATTAGAAGATGTGGGTACTCCCAAGCTAAAGGCACGGTATTTTTTATCTATCTCTCTAGCTTTCCAAGCTAAATACAACAAACCGTCTTGTCTATTGATAAATTTACCCGGCTTTGTCGCATTGTCTGGAGTTTCAACATGAATAGCTTTGATACTAGCAATTCTATCTTCCGTTCTCGCCTGTTTGTCAATTTCTTGCAATAAAAAACGTACAAAAGTTAATTTATAAGCCTGAGATCCTTCTTTATTGTATTCAGATACCCATGAAGCTTCAATCACAGATAATAAATGTCCAATAAATTCTGCATCGATAGAGATAGGATACACTTTCCCCTCTTCTGCTTGAATTGCCTGTTTATTTTTAGGCAACCATGCTAATTTCCGCCCTTGAGTAATTGGCCCCGTAACAATTGTTCCAGACACAATACGATCTACAACATTAACAGTTCTCTTCCAATGAGAAGGCAGCCCAAAATTATCTCTATGCAAGGATTGCAACTCACTAGGATTCTGCCTGTGAAAGAGTTCCATATCACCATTTAACTTACTGATTTCTGTAGCGTCTGCCCAGTCTGTAGCAGATGTACTAAGACCAGCTGCGAGCTTATTCCAGTTTCTACCTTCAAAAGCATCGTAACCTTTTCCCGAAGCATACAGATGCGTCGCACTGTTTTTTACCATGTTATTTATTTTTCCTCCCTGTATAATTGCTAAAGGCATATCTCCTTCAGAGTCTTCAATTAGAGCTTTGATCGTTCTATCTCTCTCCTCCATTTTAGCTCTTAAGGCTGCTAAATTATCCTCTACCGTTGGAGGTTCTGCGGCTCCATTAGGATCCTCCTCTACTGTACTTGTTTTTTGTTTTGCTGAATTGGCTCCAGTCCTATCCTCGGTACTAAGTCCTTTAAGAATTTCAGTAATCTCCTTGTTAATTCCTTTAATCTGGGAATTTTCTGCAATTTCAGAATTGAACGCATCTACAAGTTGTGTGAGCTTCTCTTCTGTAAGCTCTTCCTTTAATTTACTGCTTTGATCCTCGTCAAAAGCAATCTTACCATCAACTACTGGCATCGACTTAATTCCTAAGAATGTCATAACCATCGCAGAAGCACTTTTTAGTCTTTTAAACTCCATTTACTTGATTTATTTATAATTATTAATTGAACTCAATGTGATAGCCATACGTATGGCTTTTTCCATTCCTCCTATACTGTGTATCATTTTTAAAGCTAAAGCCTTGTCAGCAAAGTAGGTTTTGCCCTTTAAGGTACCTTCCTCCTCTATCAAATTAGGGAGTTTAAAACGTACACGTTCTTGAAATTTTTTTGCTAAGGGAGATAAAAACTCGTCTTTAATCTTATCGTATTTCCCTTCCCTCGCCAATATAAACGGGAGGTTTTTTTCTGAAGATTCCTCTGGATAGATTTCATGAAAAACAACACCTTGGGCTTCCATCGCTTTTCTAGTATCAGCAAAGGTCAATACAACCCCTACGGAGCCAAAGCGAGCTGAGACATCATTGTCTGCCATAATATGATCACATACTTCTACGGCCGTCCAATAATGCAAAGACAAAGCTTGATCGCACAAACCGATGATTGGTTTTGTTTTAATATATTCAGCAAAGGATTTAAAAGGACCGATGGCAGCAACAGCTCCTCCAGGACCATCTATTTTAAAGATCGTCGCAATCACATTTTTGTTTCTATCTGCAGCTGTTAAAGCGGCCACAATTTCATCAGCTCCATAGACACACCAATCTCCATATTTTACAATTTCGCCTACCATAGACACAATAGCAATAGAACCTTTGGTAACTTCTACTTCACCATCATTGTTTTTAGACAACTGCTGGCCCTTAGAATCTATATACGTCAAGATGGATTTTGGCGTTACAGATTCTGAAAATGTACCCCCAGCTAAAATCTTATCGACCAAAGGCATATAAGACCCTATATTATGAAAATCTAAAAGCCATTCGCCTTTTATTAACTCAGAAATTAACCTACTACCTTTCATTCGTGTTTTTTTAGGCTAAAGTAATTCTGAGTTTGCTTTTTTTTCAGACATGAAAAAACCACCCTTTTTAAAGGGTGGTACTATCTCGCTATGAAAAGAGACACCTTTCGGCTCTATTAAAGGTAGTCAATTATTTTCTGTATTTTACCCAAAGTTGCTTTTTATAACCAAGCAATAATTGGTTTACTTCAACCTCGCGCAACTTAGGTTTAAAACCTAATTCCCATAAATTTCCTGTCCTATCTTGAAAAGCAGCTTCTATAAACAAACTTGATTTTTCAAAATATTTATGATTAACTCCAATTTTCCCTCCAATCCAAAAAGCAGAAATCGGATATTTTTTAACAATCTGCTTTGTGTCATAAACCGTGTTTTTCTGTGGCTTTAACGTCAACTCAAATCCACTTTTCAATAAATAGCCTTGAGTGGTTTGAAATAATTTTAGCTTGTAAATATCCGTTTCTGCAGAGTCTTTATATTTTCTAATTTTCTTGGCAGCCAATAGCTCTAATTTTTTTTTATATAAAAAATCTAACATCGCTACCGTATCATACATTTGTCTTGAAAACTGTGCGCTTAACTCTTTTTTTAAACTGTCAATATTTACCTTCTCCAACGTATATTCAACTATAGGTTTAGAAATAAACACTCCTGAATCTTTTATTTTTTCAGTAAAAACTAACCTTTCCGTAACCTCATTTACAATAACATCTTTTACTGGCTCGCTGTTTTTATTTGTGAAAAAATAAAAAACAAGCATACTAATAATTCCTATATATATATAATCTTTTGCTTTCATTTTTTCTTTTCTAAATAATTTCAACACTAATTTATTCCTGGTTCTCCAGTAATAACCAAAACAGCTTCAGTATAGCCCGATAAAGCTTTATGAAAATCGGCTAATGTTTTTTTGCTATCTGTTACATCTAAATAACCATCATTATCAAGATCTCTAGGTCTGCGACCAGGAGCGACACACCCATTTAATTGTTTCCAAAAATTGGCAGCATGAAATTTACACTCTGACCTATGACCACTTTCTTTAATTTCCCAAAGATCCATTTTAAACGCGGGACTATATTCTAACACAAGCGGGTAAATTCCGATAGGCAAACAGCTTACTCTATTTTCGTTATTTCGCCAACCACGTTCTAACATGACACTTGAATAAACAAGTTGCCGAATTGGATTTATAATAACCGCAGACGACAGGGTTTGATTCCTATCTTGGTTATATCGATGCATTCTTACTTCTGGACAATTCTTTTTCATGATAATAAATCTTCTCGCTCTCTCTCTGTTCGTATTTCTTCCCTTTCTAAACGCTCCTCAGCTTCCTTGGCTTTTATTTTATAAATAACTACATCTGATAAATTAATTTGATGTTTTTTCCAAGCGTTGGACATTTTTATCAATAAGGCAATAACACCGTAGATGACAATAAAAATAAATGGCGTTTGGCTTTTTGGATTTTCGTGAAGTAAAGTCAAAAAAACATCCAAACTCATTTCTGACTGTATCGCCAAACGAATGGTGACAAATGATGCCGCAGAGGCAAAAACAAACTTTACTACCGACGGACTAACCAATAAAAAAACAATACTCATGTTCTAGATTTTAAAACACAAATTTGGAGTTATTTTTAACTTTAAATAAGACATGAAATTTATAAAAATCGTAAAACTCTATTGTTTTGACCGTTTTGTAATCGATGCATTTTTACGTTTTTTTTAACCTCTCTATTGTACAAGCGCCTTAAAGTTTCTAATTTAAATCCATAATTATCTAACTCATATTCAATCATAAAATCCTCAAAAGCATCTTTTAACTTTAAGGCATAACCACGCTTGGCAGCTGACTTTATTGCCGAAGTAACTGAAAAAACAAAAGCTATTCTAAACTGATCCTCCAGGATCTGATTCAAAGCATCAACAACGAGCTGAGGAACTTTTAAAAATGAATTTTTACCCGACACACATTGATATATTTTACCTCGTGGCGCATCGGGAATTTCTGGCAATGTTAAATACAAATAAAAACGATCTATTTTTTTTTCTTTCTCCAGGTAATCAACTTTTTCCAAAGCACTCATAATCATAATTCCCAAAGAAGATTTTAATGTTATTTTACAAGCCTTCACTTTTTTATTCAAATAACTAGCCTCCACGCCCTCAAACTCCTTATAAAAAAAAGGAACCAAATGCGGCCTAATATCTACTGATATAACAATTTGTTGCATAGTTTTAAATATAAACCTATTCCTTAAAAACACTAAATAGTATTGAAATAATAAAATCAAAATAATAGACCAGCATACACAAAGAGGGGATCAATACACTAAAAAAGAAATCAAGAAACTCCGGCTTGCCTGTTCCTCTATACCAGTCAAAAAACTCTTTTCTACCTGCAGTAAACAACGTAATTATATATACGCTTAACATAACGGTGTTTTTAGTAACACTATCGAATAGTAACGATAGAAATAACATACCAATTACACCGATAAAAAAAGCAAGAGACCAAAGATACAAATGCTGTAACTTGTCAATTTCGGGTATTATTTTTTTAACACTCTCTTCTATTTTATTCATCCTAATCTGTTTTACAAGCCTGCATCTTCTACGATTTTCACTAGATTTAATTCAGTTGTTTTTGCATCTATTTCAGCCTGTGTGTCAGCTTCAAATGAAAATTCAGACAGACAGCCTGTTTTTGTAGATGTTTCAAATTCGCCCGATAAAATTATTTGATTATTTTTATCCCAAACCAACCTGAATGCTTTGTTTAAATGTACTATTGCCATAATTATAATGGGTTTTTTAATTTGTTATGAATCTATTGTAACGGTTACTCCTTGAGAAATTAGGGTTAAATAATCTGGATTTGTTATACCTCCTGTAGGAACGGCGTTATGTTGTAATCTAACTTCAGTTAAAGTAGTATTTATATTTGCAATGACTAGATTTCTTAAAATGTCATCAACAGCTGTTGTCGAAAAATTATTTATATATGCTATTAATTTAACTAAGCTTGTTAGCTTTGCAAGTCCTGACAAATTAGCCAACTTATTGTTGTAAATATCCATTTGACGCATTTTAACACAATTGCCTAAATACCCGAAAGACACGAGACTAGGAGAATTGAGAACAACTAAACGACTTATATTAATTAAATTAACAACATCTATCTCTGTAGCTGATAATTCAGAATTCCACAATTCTGCGATCCCTACCAAATAATCAAACCCTTTTGGAACTTTACCTTCTCTGAACGCGAAGGATGACGCTAAGTGAACTATAGATTCAAAAGTAACGGCATCATTTTTTTTTGCCCACTGTATAATTTCATCTGCAAACACTTCTTTAATTTGAATTATTTTATCTGCTTTAAGAATATCATTTTTGGTTTCTAAAGCTTGTAGCGTTAAAGCTTCTATTGCTATTTCGTTTTCTGTTGCCATAATTTATTTTTAAAATATTACTGCTAATGCTTTTGTTGTTATTATCTTACTATTTAATTCTTCATGTTGTAAATTAGCTGTAGTTTGTACGGCGGCAATAGCTTTCAGCAAGGCTACTTCAACTGCTATATCGTCCTCGTCATCTTGCTGTAAGATGACGGCAATTTCTTTTAAGGTATCATAAGCACCAGGTGCTCCGCCGATAAGATCCACTATTAAGTCATCAGCGTGTTTTTTTGCATTTTCTTCCGCTGTTTTTACATGAGTAAATACAGCTCCTCCTGTGGGAAGTTTTGGACTATTTTCCAATACATAGGTATCTTCAATATCTGCCACGGGTTCTTCTTGCTTCATATTTCCAGCATGGGTACCGCCATCACTTTGAAAACTCCAAAAATGTGTTGCATTGCTTGGATCTAAGGCTCTGTTTAATCTGACTATAGAATTGTTTACCGGCTTTGGAACCGTAGCCAAATAATAAGTCGTTGCCTCTGCTTTGGTATCAAAGGAATAGGTAGCAATACCCGTAAGGACTGACGATACTGAGCTTTTTAAGGCGTCATAAACCTCTTTTAAATAATTTATTGCATCTTGAAACATCTTAAACTCCGCCGAGCTGTAATAATATTTAGAGCCTACTCCTTTTAGTAAAATCAATTTATCTGGGTGTTCTTCTTTTGTCTCTATATTTAATGGAAACTTCATATTATAAATTTATAAATGTTAATGGAAGATCTGCGGGCAACAGCTGGTCTGAGACTTGTGAAATGTCTTGAATTTCTGCAAAGCCTGTTGGAAAAATGGATTTACTCTCAAACGAGACACTACTCATTCTCTCACTAGAAGAGATAGAAACTGCTGGTGGTTTGTTTTGATAAAAATCGTTTCGGCCAAAAACCAAACTTGTTTTATTTGTAAGTAATATTTTCAAAAATCGAACCTGGAAAAATAAAGCTAACCTATTTGCTCGGTTAAAATCATTCGACGGAAATTTTATTGTTAAAAATTGGCTAAATACAGTATTTCCCCTCTTGTCTGTTTTTGTCGTTTCTTTAAACGAAACTGTTTTTCTGCCAAAATAGATTTCCTCCCACGTAAGTTGATTTGCTTTTGAATTAAAAAAACCACCGCTTTCTGAAGACACGGGAACCAAATGGCCAGAGAAGTCAAGCTCAATTCCGTATATAAATGGTGTATCTTTTACTTTTTCAGCTAATTGCATCTTTATTCTTTGTTTAAACAAAAATACAATAAATATACTTATAGGTCTATTTTATGACGCAAAAATATACCCACAAGTGTTTCGAGGCTAAGGTTTCTGAATTAAATAAACATAAAAAAAAGATTCCATATTTTAGACGCAAACGGTTCAGAGCGACATTTACATTTACAAAACAATCGTTAATTGTTTATATTTGCTTAAAAAGTTATGATTATACATCGTTATCATGCAGCTGACACTGTTATTCGATGTGTTTTAGATAGATATAACTAGTTAGCCACAATTAAAAAAAAACAGCGTAAATAAAGAGCAATAAAGTGAATAAAAGTATCTTTGTACTTTAATTTAGAACCAAATATGTCAGATAAACCAGGATTATATGGAATCAAAAATTCCAACAGAGATTTTACTCAAAAAAACAGTTGGGGTAAAAATCAATTTAACTCATCTTTCCCTGCTTCTTTATCTGCCTATTTAAGTCATAAAAACCTTGAAAACAACTACATAAAACTAGGGAATGATTTAAAAGTAGAACACTCTTCTATATCAACAACTAAACTATTTGGAATAAACCCTAAAAGTGAAAAAATATTTTTTGCTTTTGAGAGCATTCATAATCCTTTTCAACCATTTGTAATTGGAACTTTACCAAGAGTAGATTTAGTTATTCAAGATATGGATGGAAATTGTTTAAGCGGAATAGAAATAAAATTAACAGCACTTCCTGACAACACAACTTGTAACTTTTCTGAAAACAGATATGGAACGGAAATAGTAATAAGACCTGATACGATTGTTTATTTGGCTTGTAGTATAGCGCAAAATTTCAAAGACAAAAGAAATGATTTAAAAACATATTTTCCTGAAAAATTCGATACTATAACTGATTGGTCTGAAATAGAAAACGTCCTACCTTTTATAAAGGAAATGGTATCTATTTTAGATAAAATATCTCATAGTATAATTGATTCTCAGAAGCCGATTGTGATGCAACCTATATGGAAAACAGAAGGTAAATCACCTCGATTAACTGAAAATTGTTTAGATGTATTTGTTTGGAGTGATTTAGGTTTTATGCAATTATTTCTTGATGCAGGAAGAGGAGAAAAAGAACTTACCAAAATAAATAGACAAGTAAGGACTATTGTTTGGCTTTTTAAAATGCTTTTTGAGTTTTCTAAAAATGGACAATTTGACCATCATAAAATAATTGATGAACTGTCTTACAATACAAAAAATGATAAAGCATTTGCGGTTAGCGGTATGGTAACTCACCCCTATATGACTTCAGAGTATCTAACTAAACCAAGAATTACTAGAGAAGAATTGAAAAACATAATTCTTGGAGGTGGTCAAAATTTACTGAGTCCTGAAAGACGATTTGATGCAATAATTTATAACTCACCAGAATTATTTTAGATATGAAGATAGTAGATTTATTTAGTGGTTGTGGTGGTCTTTCATTAGGTTTTCAAAATGCTGGTTTTGAAATAATTTGTGCTTATGATAATTGGTCTCACGCATTTGAAACTTATAAGAAAAACTTTAACCATCCAATTTATAACTTAGACCTTTCTGACGAAAAAAACTATGCCCACATAAAACAGCATAATGCTGACATAATCATTGGAGGTCCACCTTGTCAAGATTTTTCGAGTGCAGGAAAGAGAAATGAAAATAATGGTCGTGCAGATTTAACTATTCATTTTGCTAATATTATAGCATTAAATAAACCTAAATGGTTTGTAATGGAAAATGTTCAACAAATAACAAAAAGCAATACTCTCATAAAGGCTAAAGAAATATTTAAAAATTCTAATTATGGACTATCACAAGTAATTTTGAACGCAAGTCTTTGTGGTGTTCCTCAAAATAGAAAAAGATTCTTTTTAATCGGAGAATTAAATGGTTTAGACAATACTTTAACATCATTACTTTCTGATAATCAAAACACAAAACCTATGTCAGTTTTTGATTACTTAGGTAATTCATTAAAGACAGAACACTATTACAGACATCCAAGAAGTTATGAAAGAAGAGGCATATTCAGTATTTATGAACCAAGTCCAACAATTAGAGGTGTAAACCGTCCTATTCCTCCTAAATATAATTTTCATAAAGGAGATACTGTAAAAGACTTTTCTAAAGTTCGTCCTTTAACTCAAAAAGAGAGAAGTTATTTACAAACTTTTCCTGAAAGTTTTGAATTTATTGGTGCAAAAACAAATGTTGAACAAATGATTGGGAATGCAGTGCCTGTAAAACTGGCGGAATATTTAGCGACTAACCTTAAAGGATATATAAATAAAACAATTAAGCCGAAAAAAAACAGATATATTCAAACCGAACTAAGAGTAACTGTGGCTAACAATGTATAAAAATAATAGCGGTTTTAGTGAGAAATTTAAAGGTAAGTGCTTTCAACAAAAGTCATTGCTTAACTGAAAATAAGAGCATATAAATCCGCTACTATTCTTATACCAACCGTTAACTAAAATAGCTCGACTGAGCTACGAACAGATAAGATAAATCGAATTCTATGAAAAAGGACAATCCTAAAATGATTAAAATTGTCGGAATTATTTTTGCTATAATTGTGATAATATTATTTATTGATTTCGCTTTAGGAGGATTTTTGGAAGGTTGGAATAATCCAAATTAAACAGATTGAAAATTAATTTAAAGTTAAATTAGAGTAAAAAAAGAAAATTGATTTCACTTCAACTCTTCCGATTTGAGAAGTGAAACGAAAAATGACAGGACACAAAATTAAGTGAAAATATTATTTAAACATTAAGAATATGACAAATAAGAAAACTCCAAAATTTTTTTCAGTAATTATAATACTCATTTTAGGATATGCATTATATGATAAATTCGATTTTGAAAATCTAAAATTTGAGAAACCAGCTATTGCAATCGTTTACATAATTGCAATTGTAATTTCTATTTACTTGCTTATAAAAGATTTCAAAAAAAATAAGAGTGATTTAAAATGAGAACAAGAATGACAAAATTCGGAAAATACTAAAATTTAATTACCAGCTTAACGTGTCGCTAAATTAGTTAACAATGGGTATAATTCATTGCTGGGTTTGGTAATTGTCCGACATTCTTTCTGTATATTTAACCTGATTTCCAGTACGAAAATCCTAGCGGATTTATCGCAACGAAATCATAACCCTAACCCGTTGTGTACCATACCAAAACAGAAAATAAATGCCAGAAACATTATTATTAAATAGAGGTTCAGTTTGGACAAAATGGGATTTACAAGTTCAACCTATTAAAAACAATTGGTTGGGAAAAACCGATATTGAAACTCTTTCAAAAATCGAAATAAGTACACAAAAATATATAAAAGTAGCAAAAGAAAAAAACATTGAAGTAATTGCAATTACTGACCATAATAGTGGTGTTGCAATTGATTATGCTTTAAACACAAACGAAATAACAGTTCTTCCAGGTGTAGAATTAGATACAAGAGAAGGTTGGCATTTATTAATTATTTTCAATGAAAAATACAAAGAGAAAAGTAAATTAGAAAAATGGAGTGAAGTAATTGATAATTTCCTTGCAAATAAATGTAAAATAGAAAGACCTTTCTTTAATGAAGATAACACACATAAAAAAATAAATACAACAACGAAAGAATTAATTTCTGAGGTGTGGAATAACGAGATAGGAATTGTTGTTTTTGCTCATTGTATGTCTAATGATGGTTTTTTTAAGAAATCAGACGTTCAAGGAAGAAAAGAAATAATTGATTATTTAATTAAAGGAAACATTTATTTTGCATTTGAAATAAAAAATAATTTTGAACAAATAACAGAAATTAATGAGAAAATAAGAGGTTGGTATCCTAATAATCAACCTGAAATACCTATCCTAAGTTCTTCGGATGCTCATAAGGCAAGTGATGTCGGAATGACCTATTCACTAATTAAAGCAGAAAAATGTTATGAAGGGTTAAAACAAGTGCTATTTGAACCTACCGATAGGCTCATAATTGGTAGTGAAGAAAATGACAGTAAAACAGACTACTCCGTTATTCAGTCAATTAGGTATATAGATGATAATTTTTTTCCTCAAGAAATCCCTTTAAATCAAAATTTGTGTACAATAATCGGAGGAAAATCAACAGGAAAATCTTTACTTTTAAGGAGTATGGCTCAAGCAATAGATATTAAAGAAGTTTCTGATAGGCATAAAGAGGTAAACTTAGAACTGTTTTCTAAAAAAGTCAAAGGATTTGAAGTGGTTTGGCGTGATGGGCAAATTAGCAAATTAAATAATGATGACAATCCATCTAAGAAAATTATATACATTCCTCAATCATACTTAAATAGGTTAGTAGAAAAAAGTGAAGAAGAAACCTCTATTGATGATATAATAAAAAATGTACTGGTTCAAGATATTAAGATAAAAAATGCTTTTGATGATTTAGAGAGCAATAACAATCTTCTACAGTCAAGTATTGCAACAGATATTGAAAAATTAGAACAAAAAGTTAAACAATTCCGTCTATTATCTAATAATATTAAAAGTATTGGCGATAAAAAAGGAATTGAAAGTGAAATAAAAAAAATTGAAAAACAAATAACTGATTTAAAAGAAAAATCAGGCTTAAACACAACAAAAATAGATAATTATACTAAATTAACAAAGGAGAAAGCTGATTTAATAAAAGAACAAGCAGTAGTTCATAATGATTTTGAAAGTTTAAAAAGGTTAAAAATAGATTATAGTAAAATTGTCGTTACACCTTCGTTTAATAGTATTTCTTCTGAAATTCAAAGTTTTTTATCATCAAAGTTTCAAAGTATTAAAACAGAAACAGATAATAAATGGTTGAATATTTTAAATCTAAAAATTCAAAATTTAGATGCAGAATTAACAAAACAAAGTCAAGGTATGATTAATATTGATAAAAGCCTTAGACCTTTTTCAAGTAAAATAAATAATTCTAAGATACTAAATCAATTACAAGAGAAACTTGAACAAGAAAAAAGGAAATTGAACAATATTCAATTAGAACAAAACAAAGTTGATGAATTAAACACCGAAATAATTAATTTAATAGATAATCTGGCTGAAAACTCTAAGAATTTTTACACTAATTTAATTAATGCAAAATCAGTAATAATTAAACAAGAATTAATAAAGGATGAAATGGATTTTGAAATTGATGTTTTATTTAAAGAAAATGCCTTTCAAAAAGACTTTGTTATTGAAGTTTTTAATGGCACTAAACTTTCTACTTATGCAAGATCTAATGATTTAAAAATAGATAATTATAAATTTGAAACAATAGAAAAATTTAAAACTAATTTCAAAAAACTAATTTTAGATTTTATAAATCATAAAATTGAAACTATTAAAAGGTATGATAATCTTTCAAGTAGTTTAAGTATGTTGTTGAAAAATTGGTTTGTTTTTGATTTTAAACTAACAAGTCAAGAAGACAGGTTTAATGATATGTCAGCAGGTAAAAAAGCCTTTATTCTACTTAAATTATTGATTGATTTAGACAAGTCAAGTAAATATCCAATTCTATTAGACCAACCTGAAGACGATTGGGATAATAGGTCTTTATATAGTCAATTGAGAAAATTTATCAAACAGAAAAAGAAAGAACGTCAAATTATTATTGTCACTCATAATCCTAACTTAGTGGTAGGAACAGATTGCGAACAAGTAATAGTTGCAAACCAAAATAGTAATTCAACACCTAACCATAATTATAAGTTTGAGTACTGTTCAGGGGCATTAGAAAATAGTAAACTAAGAATTAATGACACTAAAATTTCTATATTAAATAGACAAGGAATAAAGGAACACGTTTGTGATATTCTTGAAGGCGGTGAGGTAGCATTTAAGAAACGAGAACAAAAATACGGTATAAGTACGGCACACAACACAGTATATAAATCATTGGGCAATAAGTGATTATATCAAAGTTAGTACTTTTAAATAAAGATAGAGATAAACCGAAAAGAAGTGCTTTTAAATACCCAACGCTTCATATACCAACCGTTGTACTTAATTAGAAAATGAAAACCTCCATTCAATAACTTAACGCAACAAATCTAAAATAATAGATTTGTAAAATGGAAGTAAAAAAACATAGCCGACTTAGCCTAAAAGAAAGGGTAATTATTCAGACTCTTTTAGAAGAAAATAAGACCAAAGCATACATCG
>NZ_JBAHZZ010000108.1:0-5006 GCF_037132785.1 Flavicella sp.
TTTTGGCTAAATAAGCCTTACAAGCTTCATCATTTGGCAGTTCTTTTATAAAACTCAGTATATTTTGACCTTGAAAAACATCCATATCTGTTATATTTAATGACACTAAGATACAGAAACTAAATGACTAACTCAGTAAAATTTCATATAAAGTGGCTAAGTGTTTTTCTAAGGATTTAAATTCAAAAAGCATTGCTTAGATAACAATGCTTTTTGAATTTAAAGAGATGTATGTATGCTTATATTATTTCTACAAACAATCCTTCTTCTGTTTTGTTTACAGAAGCCAAGTTGTTTTTGGTCAATCCTTTTATTGTTTTGTCCCATTTTTTATTAGATAAACCAGATTGTGTTTTTAAATCTAATAAGGTGATTTTCTCTGCTTTTTTAATCAATGCTAATACTTCTTTTTCTTCATCAGTAAGGGTAATTGTCTGTGTCTCTCGTACCTCTGGTCTCATTTGAGGAAAAAACAGCACTTCTTGAATAGATTGGTTATTTGTTAGATACATAATCAAACGATCCATTCCAATTCCTAATCCAGAAGTAGGAGGCATTCCATATTCTAATGCACGTAAGAAGTCTTCATCAATGAAATTTGACGCTTCATCATCACCTCTTTCAGCTAGTTTTAATTGAGCTTCAAAACGTTCTCTTTGATCTATCGGATCATTCAGTTCTGAATATGCATTAGCAACTTCTTTACCACAAATCATCAATTCAAATCTTTCTGTAAGTTCTGGGTTGTCTCTATGTTCTTTACATAGCGGAGACATTTCTTTTGGGTAATCTGTAATAAATGTTGGCTGAATGTAATTTCCCTCACATTTTTCTCCAAACATCTCATCGATTAATTTTCCTTTACCCATGGTATTGTCAACTTCAATACCCATTTCTATTGCTGCAGTGCGTAACTCATTTTCGTTTTTGCCAATGATATCGAATCCAGTAAAGTGTTTGATAGAATCTGCCATGGTAACTCTTGGGTAAGGAGCTTTAAAGTTCACTTGATGCTCTCCGAAAACAATATCTGTTGTTCCGTTAACTTCGATGGCACAGTATTCTAATAATTTTTCCGTGAAATTCATCATCCAGTTATAATCTTTATAAGCTACATAAATTTCTAAGGCTGTAAATTCTGGATTATGAGTTCTGTCCATTCCTTCATTTCTGAAATTTTTCGAGAATTCATAAACACCATCAAAACCACCAACGATTAATCTTTTTAGGTATAATTCATTTGCGATACGCATGTATAATGGAATGTCTAATGAATTGTGGTGAGTAGTAAAAGGTCTTGCGGAGGCTCCACCAGCTATAGGTTGTAAAATCGGAGTTTCTACTTCAAAGTATCCTTTGTCATTAAAGAAAGTACGCATAGCGTTGAACAGTTTTGTTCTTTTTATAAACACTTCTTTTACCTGTGGGTTTACTACTAAATCTGCGTAACGTTGACGGTAACGTAATTCAGGATCGTTAAATTCGTCATATACATTTCCTTCACTATCTGTTTTCGGTAATGGCAATGGTTTTAAAGCTTTGCTCAATAGTTGGAAATTGGCAACCCTAACAGAGATTTCTCCAACTTTAGTTTTGAATAATTCCCCTTCAACTCCAATAAAATCACCTAAATCTAATAATTTCTTAAAAACATCATTGTATAATGTTTTATCATCTCCAGGGCAAATTTCATCTCTATTCAGATAGATTTGAATTCTTCCATCTGTATCTTGTACTTCAGCAAAAGATGCTTTTCCTTGATTTTTTTTTCGCATTAATCGTCCAGCAATTACAACTTTCTTTCCTTCTATATAGTTTTCCTTAATCTGTTTAGAATAACTATCTACAGGAAATAAATCTGCAGGATATGGGTTAATTCCTAAAGCTCTTAATTTGTCAAGTTTTTCTCTTCTTACAATTTCTTGTTCTGATAATTGCATGGTACGATGTGTTTATATGGTGAATTTAATAGCTTGCAAAGATACCGAATACAAAGGGAATTATAAATAATAAATTTAAACTTTGTTCTTTAAATGCAATGTTTTAATATAATGTATAACAAGGTTTTAATATTTGTTGTTTGGCATCTGAAATTTGTTATATTTGTAGAGTGTTGTTTTGATGCTTTTAGAAAAAAGTATCGTGGTTTTTGTTGAAACCAGAGGAAAGCTTCCCTCGTACAGGGTTGCTTTTTTTCGCCTATAAATTAGTCATTAGAAAGAAAAAAGAGAAGACTTATAGATCCAAAATGTTTTTATAAAATAATAAAAGAAAAAACCTCCAACGACCAATTTTAGACCTGTTGAGAATATAAAACATATAAATGACCCTGTTGCAGCTTTTAGTGCTTTTTTTGTGTTTCTTGGGTTTTCAATCAATTCACCTATAAGTGCACCTATAAATGGACCTATAATAATTCCGATTGGACCAAAAAATAATCCTACCATTAATCCTAGTATAGACCCCCAAATACCTTTTTTAGTGCCTCCAAATTTTTTGGTTCCAATAATAGGAATAATATAATCAAGTAGGGTAACTAATAATGCGATTCCTAATGTGATCCATAAAAATTTGGGGTCATTCGGTACTGCATTGGTTGCATACAAACATAAAAGACCAATCCAACTTATTGGTGGTCCTGGTAGAACTGGGAGAATTGCACCGATGATTCCTAATAATATAAAAAATAAACCGAGTATTGTCAATAGTATATCCATAGGATTACAATTTATAAAAATATAATAGATCAGGTAATGAGATTAATATATTCTGTTGTTTTGTGTGTGTATAAAGTTTGTGGATTCATTATTGTAATCGGATAAATGTTGTATTTTCACTTATCAATTTAAAATGATGATTTTAAGAGTTTTTTTTTCGTTATTAATAGTTCTGACATTAGTTTCTTGCGATTTTTCTGCTAAGCGAATTGGTTTTAGTTTTATGAAAACTGAAATTGATACACTTATTAATTATACTAAAGTGGATGAGTTACCAGTATTTCCTGAATGTAAGAATTTGATAGATACTGATAAAAAAAACAGATGTTTTATTAATCATCTGTACAATCACTTTGCCGATTCTTTGTTGAAACATACGTTTGGAGTTTCTGGATACGTCGATGAAACAGTAATTGTAAGGATTAAAATTGATGCTAGAGGTAATGCAAGTTTGGATGGAATTCAATCCTCGGATTTGATAAAAAGGGATATACCGAAGCTAGATTCGATTATTAACGAGAGTATAGCAACGTTACCAATTTTTTTCCCTGCTATCAAAACAGCCATTCCTGTAAGTACAGTTTTTGAATTGCCAATTGTTGTAAAATTAAAATAGAGACGTTATACGAATACCATTTTAATATTTAAATGACGTATTAAATTCGTTTCTTTTTCATTCTTATTTCATAAAAAATACAATCCTATCGGATATGCTTCAGTTTTTATTGCTTATTTGAATAAAAAACATTCCACATTATTATTATTATTACGTCTTTTAAAAATGAAATGGTATAATATACCTTTCTTATTGAACAATTTCAATATTTTTTGATGAGATTTTCGTGTCCATTTAAGCGGAACAATTACAAATCTGAAAATAAATTTCTTTTTCGGTGACCTTTCCTAAGTCTGTTCCTTTTGGGAAAAATCGCCTAATACCACCAGTTGAGTTACTCACCTTACGCACTCAAATCCCCAAACGAGTGATTATGCAGCTTTCGTTGTTCATGACTTTTTGAGCTCGTTATAAGCTTCTTTTTGTGCTGCTAAATAGATTTGTGTTTTCATAGCAAAGTGATTTTTTCCTGTCCTTTGTTTAAGTCATTCCTGTTTTATATATGCGACAAAGGATAAGACAAATTGATTTGTTTGAGTAGCTCTTTTTTTAGTTGAAGATTTAGCAATTCCTGTATTGCTTATAATCGATTTATGGTATTGCTCTAGTGCCCTCCGTTTTTTTGTAGATTGTAGTTATTAGGTCATACGATAAACTTAAATCACTACAGGCCAAGTACAACTCGCCGACTGTATCATTTTCGTTTTTGAAAACATGCTTTGTAAGCAGCAGCGGAAAATCTAATTTTTTAAACCAAACCTCCACGGTCTGTTGCCCTAGCTGTAATGTTTTAATATTTAGGTAGGTTCCATTTTGCTTGTATTCTAATGATAAGGCTACTTTTCGATTATTTTTTAAGGTGTCTTTACAACAAATCATATTTTCTACTGAAGAAAACCAACTATCGGCCAAAACATAATCAAAGTGTATTTTACCACTACATTCCTGTAACATTTCTCTAAAAAGTTCATTTTTAGTTTTACTGCTTTTTTGCGTTTTCTTTCCTGTTACAGTATCAGTTACCAAAACATCTTTCTTTATAAACTCTAGCCCACAAGGAATACGCATGCCTTGGACTTCTATTAAAGCAGTCAGGAAGTTAACTCCTTTTACATACCTATCAAAGACATAGTCAAAATGCCAAGTATTAAGTTCACTTTCATCTGTATATTGTTTCTCTTGTATGGAATAATCAAAGCTTAAAATAACCGTTTCTTTTGATTGCGATATCTGTAACGGTGGTTTCAAAATTATTTATAAATTTAACGGCACCTTTGACCTTGTATTTAACTTTTTTTGATAAAGAAATTTTTTTCCTGCCTAACAAAGAACATATACCATTAATAACATAATTTATAAAAATCAAAAAATCATAACCTACAGCACCCAATTTCGACAACCACTTAGAGTGCTTCATGGTAATATCAAAGACATCTCCATGAAAAAACCAGGCCTTCTTTCCATCTAACTTAAGAACCAATTTATTTTCTATCGATAATTTACCCATTTTAAAACCGACAAACTTTCGCAGCATTTCGTCATGGTTACCAGTAATATAAATCACTTCAACCCCATCAGAAACCCAACCAAAAATATGTTTGATAATTTTCATATGAGATTTTGGCCAATATCTTTTCTTAAATTGCCAAATATCAATAATATCTCCATTCAGA
>NZ_JBAHZZ010000120.1:0-5842 GCF_037132785.1 Flavicella sp.
ACCTGTTCTATTGTCATTCCACAGAAATAGCTGAATGACAAACTATCGTTAAGTCTATCTTCTACTTCGTAATCGCTTAAACCATACCAACTTTGCAAAAGACACATTTTAAAAAGCAACAAACCATCATAGCAAGGCTTACCAACCGCACTTTTACCTCTGGAATAGTCCTTGTCTATTATTTTTGAAATTCGATCCCAATCGATAAGAATATTTATTTGACTGAAAAATGTAGCTTTTATCTTTCTTGTGCGTAAATCACAAATGCTATCTGAAAAAGTAGGTGTTATTTGTAGTTTCATGGCTTGAATATACGCCTTAACAAACTAACAAACAATGATATAAAACCTAAGTTTGGATCTTTGTTTTTGTCATGTACCTTGCAACGGTCTTAATATTTCGTTTTTTAGGATTATCAATAATTTTGAATCCTATTTTCATGTTTTTCAGAAAACGACCTCCTAAGTAAAATATATAATTTACTGGCTTAGTTAAAATCGCATCAACAAAGGTAGATCTATCAACTTATACACTCTGATTTTCAGACAACTACTTCTTCTTTCTAAACATAAAATACAATCCTACAATCACTAAAGGAATACTCAACAATTGTCCTGTATTTAAATCCCAATCCCCTCTGTTATCAATCTGAGCTTCTTTTAAGAATTCGACTGCAAAACGCACACTCCATAATGTTGCGAAGAAAAACCCAAACAAATACCCCAATTGCTCTTTCTTATTTGTTTTCCAATACAAATACCACAAACAAATAAAAATAATCAAGTATCCAAAAGCCTCATACAACTGAGTTGGATGTCTTGGGAAATCTTCTCCTAAATTTTTAAAAATGATTCCGAAATTTGTTCCAGTAGGTTTTCCTATAATTTCTGAATTCATCAGATTTCCGATTCGAATAAAGAAGCCAGCAAGAGCAACCCCAATCCCCACTCTATCCAAAATATACAACAGTGGTTTTTTTAGAATCTTTTTGCTATAAAAATACAAAGCAACAATAATTCCAACAGCAGCTCCGTGACTTGCCAATCCAGTAAATCCAGTAAATCGGAATGGATTGAATTTTACAGGTAATAAAATTTCTCCTAAATGATTTTTAAAATATGGCCAATCATAGAAAAACACATGTCCCAACCTCGCTCCTAGTATAGTTGCGATGATCGTATACATAAACAATTTATCAAGTTTTTCTAAGTCAATACCATCTTTGATATAAATTCGTTTCATTAAAGCCAAACCCACACCAAAAGCCAATACAAACATTAAGCTATAATAACGGATAGTAAAAAAACCTAATTCTATCCCCAAAGAAGGTTCCCAAGTAATTGCTGTAAAATTCATTTATTATTATTTTGTTTTTTTATAGATTGTGGAACGGGATCGTACCCACTTCCTCCCCAAGGATGACAACTTAATATCCGTTTAATAGCCAATATTCCTCCTTTTAAAACTCCATGCACCTCCAGTGCCTCAATTGCATAATGGGAACATGTCGGAGAATATCTACACGTAGATGGAATATAAGGAGAAATCATCGCTTGATAAATTCTTACCAAGGCAATAAATGGAAATTTGATTATTTTTTGAAATGATCTCAATTTATACTAAACGTTGTTCCCTCTTTTCCATCTTTCAATTGAATTCCTAAATCGAGTAATTCATCACGAATTTGATCAGACAACCCCCAGTTTTTATTATCTCTAGCCTCTTTCCGTAATCGAATCAATAATTCGACAGTACCATCCAACTTTTCTGAATTATCTTCTAAGGAATCCTCCAGTAGACCTAAAATATCAAATACAAATATATTAAATACGGATTCAAGTTTTTCTAAATCTTCTTTAGTAATTGATTCCTTTTTATCATTAATTAAATGAACATACTTTACCCCTTCAAATAAACATGCAATTAAAACAGGACTGTTAAAATCATCATTCATTGCATCATAACAAGCTTGAATCCATTTCTCCAAATCAAAAGAAGTCACATCCTTAACTTGTAAATCATGTAACATTCCAATAGCATGAATTAATTTTTGATATCCTCTTTCAGATGCTTCTATTGCCAAACTAGAAAAATCTAAATTACTTCTATAATGAGCTTGTAACATAAAAAAACGCGTAACACTAGGGCTAAATGGCTTTCCGAGAATAGTGTTTTTACCAGAAAAGATTTCATCCGGTAAAATATTATTTCCTGTAGACTTCGACATCTTTTGACCATTTAAGGTCAACATATTTGCATGCATCCAATAATTGACTGGGTTTTGACCATTAGAACAATTCGCTTGTGCTATTTCACATTCATGATGAGGAAACTTTAAATCCATTCCCCCTCCGTGTATATCAAACTGCTCGCCCAAATACTTTGTACTCATTGCTGTACATTCTAAATGCCAACCAGGAAATCCATCACTCCAAGGAGATGGCCACCTCATAATATGTTCTGGGCTCGCTTTTTTCCACAAAGCAAAATCCTGTGGGTTTTTCTTTTCAGATTGTCCATCTAATACTCTTGTATTATGAATAGAATCTTCAATATTTCTACCTGAAAGAATCCCGTATTGTTCAGTTTCATTGTATTTTAAAACATCAAAATAAACAGATCCATTTACTTCATAAGCCATTCCTTTACCTAGAATATCTTTAATCATTTCAATCTGTTCAACGATATGCCCAGTAGCAGTAGGCTCAATACTTGGTGGAAGATTGTTGAATTTCTTCAAAACCTCATGAAAATCAACAGTATAACGTTGTACAACTTCCATAGGTTCTATCTGCTCTAAGCGTGCCTTTTTGGCAATTCTATCTTCACCTTCATCTGCATCATTTTCTAAATGACCAGCATCGGTAATATTTCTTACATAACGAACTTTAAACCCCAAGTGTTTTAAATATCTAAAAACCAAATCAAAGGACATAAATGTCCGAACATTCCCTAGATGAACATTGCTATACACTGTTGGCCCACATACATACATGCCTACAGAGCCTTCGTTAATTGGAATAAAAACTTCTTTTTCTTTGCTTAAAGAATTATAAATTTTAAGCGAGTTTTCTTTATATAAATTCATTTTTTTCAAATAGATCTTAGGTGTGTAAAGATATAAACTATTCGCACATTAGAAAAGACATAAACCATAGTTTATTTAAAATTTAAGCATAAAAAAAACGACAAACTCAAAAGCCTATCGTTTCAATATGTTTTAATGCTTTTTTAGTAATCTCTAAAAATAGCGTGCATCATTCTTTTTTTGTCATTGATGCTTTCCTCTAGAGAAATCATAGTTTCAGTTCTATTAACACCAGAAATATCATCTATCTGAAAAATAATATTCTTTGCATCTTCAGTGTTCTTTGCTCTTATTTTACAAAAAATATTAAACTTCCCTGCAGTAACATAAGCAACAGTCACATTAGATATTTTTCTTAAATCCTCAATTACCACTTTTGTCATTGATGTTCGCTCTAGATAAATACCAATATGAGCAATAAAAGCGTACCCCATTTTTTCATAATTCAAAGTAAGCGTAGAACCTTTAATCACCCCTTCTTCTTCCATTTTCTTTACACGAACATGAATCGTTCCTGCAGAAACTAACAACTTTTTAGCAATATCCGTAAAAGGAGTTCTTGCATTATCAATCAACATATCCAAGATTTGGTGATCTACTTCATCTAAATTATAATTTTTCATGTGTTTAATTTTGGGCATAAATAGCTATTGAACAAAAATAATAAAATATTTCTATTAAAAAGGTATACTTGTTACGAAATCTCTAATCTCATCCCTCTACAAGGACCTGATTCTTTAGGTCATACTCTTTATGCCCAATAAAACCTTTTAAATTACCTCTCGCAACCTCTTCTTTCACAAAGACCAACACCCCTTTCTCAACAATATAATCAAACTGCAAAGCAACATCTTCAATTTCACCTTGATCATTTTTTACGTTTCTATAAATGATATCATAACATTTTTTATCATTATTAGGAATATCAAAATAAGGCATGTAATTCGAGTAATCGTTTTTAGAAGAAATAAAATATAACCCCTGAAGCATTGCAAAAAAATTAAACTTTCGCACAATTTCCCTATTATAGTCATCATAATAATGTCCTGCTTCTATCAAAATAGTATTGTGACCCAATTTTTGAAAATTATCACCAGTGGCTGTTGGATAAAACTCATCAGTATACCTTCCGACATGCCTAGGGATCAATTTTGAGAGCAATTTATCCATAGAAACTATAACACTCATCGTTTCCTTTCTTCCGCTAGTTAAAGTACGTTCTAGGTCTTCCGAAGGTGCTAAAAATGATATTGTAGCAGGATTTTTAGTGCCTTCTACATTGAAAATTGTTCGTTGATCATGAAGATTAAAACAAAACTGTGGACTAAACTTATCCAAAACAACTCTAAGAATATTACTTTCTTTAGCTATCCTGGCTACAGCATCTCTATTTAAATCCACCTCATTGCTGTTTACTCTAGTAAACTTATCAGCCCCGTCTGGATTAAGCATAGGAATAAAGACAAGCGTACAGTTACTTAAAATAGAATTTTTAACAAAACTTAACGAATTTGCATCTAATAAAAATTTAAAGAGATCAAAAACAGCTTTAGTACCCGTACTCTCATTTCCGTGCATTTGTGACCAAATCAAAATTTTCATTTTACCACACCCTGTTTTGATTTTATAAATAGAAGTTCCTTTTTCAGAAGTCCCAATGATTTTTTTTTCAAACAAAGCAGAATCTAAACCGTCTATCAATGGCTCAATATCTGGAAACAAAATCCGTCTTCCTTTTAATTTTTTTTCAAGGTTCTCTATATACCAATCTTCGAGTACTTTAATATCAATCATTTTCATGTTACAAATGTAAATAAACCCTTGTTTACATTTGTAACGGGTGCAGAAATCGGTTGTGTTTACATTTATACACAACAAAGTTCACGGATCATTGTGCTTAGTGACGGTAAAAACACTTGCCGTAAACAGAGAGACGAAACGGATTTTGAACTTAGATATAATCTTTGATTACCAGTACTATAAGAATTTTAACTAAAGCTTTAGTTTAATGTATTTGCAGGTATTTATTGAATTATTTTGATATAACAACACGAATGATTACATTTGTAAATTATAAAAACGACTACAATGTTAAACAATACAAGCTTCTCAAATAGATTGAAAAAAGTAATGGATTTTTATCAAATTTCGGCATCTTCCTTCGCTGAAACTATAGAAGTTCCTCGCTCTAGCATCTCTCATATACTCTCAGGAAGAAACAAACCTAGTCTTGACTTCGTATTAAAAACGATTGACACCTATCAAGAAGTAGATCTATATTGGCTACTAAAAGGTATTGGCAACTTTCCTAAATCATCCCCCCTTTCACAAGTCACAAAACAAATCTCAGTAAAAAAAACATCAGAGCAAACCACAAAAGACCAACACGAAATTAAAGAAGACCTGTTTGAAAAAACCAAAAAACCAAAAAACTCAAATAAAACACCCATAGAAAAGGTACTCATATTTTACACCGATGGAACATTTAAAGAATACAATAACCAAGACAATCAATAAACCAGTAAACTAATTTTGAGGAACAATGAGAATCTAGTATAAACAACCAACAAATATTATTTTTGTTTTTTTCATACCTACCTTTAAAATAATTAACTGAGTTAGTCATTTAGTTTCTGTATCTTAGTGTCATTAAATATAACAGATATGGATGTTTTTCAAGGTCAAAATATACTGAGTTTTATAAAAGAACTACCAAATGATGAAGCTTGTAAGGCTTATTTAGCCAAAATAAAA
>NZ_JBAHZZ010000171.1:0-12398 GCF_037132785.1 Flavicella sp.
CAAGATACAGAGGTATGGAAAAAATGCATACTCAAAATCTGATGGAAGCTATTTGTTACAATTTATATAGAAGTCCTGGGATAATTGCCACTAATTCTAAAAACTAAAGGAAAATGAACCAAAAAATAGATCCATAACTAAGATAAACAATGAAAATAAGAAAAAAAATATAAATTTTAGATTTAAAAAGTAAAAATTGAAATCTAAAACTGAAAAGAGCATTATGCAACGGTCTTATGTTACTAAGCTACAATTTTCTATTGACTAACCTTTTAATATTTTGCGCCTAAAAAGCAAAAAACGTAAATTCGCATTTCACGAAATAAAAAGCGAATATCTTGGCAAAAACAAAAGCGAAAAAGGAGACTCCTTTAATGAAACAATACAACACCATCAAGGCTAAATATCCTGATGCAATGTTGTTATTTAGAGTCGGAGATTTTTATGAAACTTTTAGCGAAGATGCCGTAAAATGCGCCCGTGTTTTAAATATTACCCTCACCAAAAGAGGAGCTGGTAGTGAAACGGAAACAGCATTGGCAGGATTTCCGTATCATTCGCTGAACACTTATTTGCCTAAATTGGTAAAAGCAGGAATGCGTGTGGCTATTTGCGATCAATTAGAGGATCCTAAAATGACTAAGACTATCGTCAAACGTGGGGTGACAGAACTAGTAACTCCAGGTGTTTCTTTTAATGATGAGGTATTACAATCTAAGAGCAATAATTTTTTAGCTGCGGTTCATTTTGGTAAAAAAGCATTAGGAATTTCTTTTTTAGATGTGTCGACAGGTGAATTTTTTACCGCCCAAGGCTCAACAGAATACATAGACAAGTTATTGCAAAACTTCCAACCTAGCGAGGTATTGATTCAAAAACAACATCGATTAAAATTTACAGAAATTTTTGGAAACAGCTTTCATTCATTTTATTTAGACGACTGGGTTTTTCAAATGGATTTTGCCAAAGAAAGTCTGACAAATCACTTTAAAGTAAATTCATTAAAAGGTTTTGGAATTGACGATTTACAAGAAGCTATCATTTCTTCTGGTGCAGTATTATATTATCTCTCAGAAACACAACATAACAAAGTAGAACATATTGCTTCTATTCAAAGAATTCAGGAAGACAGCTATGTTTGGATGGATCGTTTTACCATTCGAAACCTCGAATTATATGCTTCTACAGAAGCAAATGCTGTTACCCTTTTAAATATAATCGACAAAACGATTACTCCTATGGGTGCTCGTTTATTGCGTCGTTGGTTGGCTCTTCCTTTAAAGGATATCGAACAAATAAAAAAACGTCAAGACATCGTTAAATATTTGATAGATACTCCTGATTTTTATGAATTAGTTACCTATCAGACAAAACAAATTAGTGATATTGAAAGACTGGTTTCTAAAGTCGCTACAGGGAAAATTCACCCTCGTGAAGTTGTTTTTCTGAAAAATTCCTTACAGGCAATTCTACCTATAAAAGAAGTAGCTGAAAAAAGCAGCAATAATTCGTTAAAATCCATTGGTAAACAATTACACGACACCAAAGAACTTAGAGAAAAAATAGCAACAACACTCTTTGAAGATGCACCAGTAAACATCAATAAAGGAAATAGTATCGCTACTGGAGTTTCGCAAGAATTAGACGATTTACGCGCTATTTCTACTTCAGGTAAAGATTTCTTAAACCAAATGTTGCAACGTGAGATAGAACGTACTGGAATCACCTCTTTAAAAATTGCCTTTAACAATGTTTTTGGTTATTATATAGAAGTAAGAAACTTACATAAAGATAAAGTTCCCGAAGAATGGATTCGCAAACAGACTTTAGTAAATGCAGAGCGTTATATTACAGAAGAACTTAAAGAATACGAAACCAAAATATTAGGTGCAGAAGAAAAAATATCGAAACTAGAACAAGAAATTTATATAAATCTAATCCAATACCTAACTCGTTTTATCAAAGACATGCAGTTAAATGCACAATTGATTGGACAAATCGATTGTTTGAGTTCTTTTGCTACCGTTGCTACAGAAAACAGTTATGTACGTCCTATTTTGAATGACACTACCGACTTAGTAATAAAAAATGGCCGTCACCCTGTAATTGAAAAACAACTTCCTGTAGGTGAAGAATATATTCCCAATGATGTGATTCTAAACAGAACTTCACAACAAATCATTATGATTACAGGTCCTAATATGTCTGGTAAGTCAGCTATACTGCGACAAACTGCTTTGATTGTTTTGTTAGCACAAATGGGGAGTTATGTACCTGCTCAAAATGCAAAAATTGGAGTGGTGGATAAAATATTTACTCGTGTAGGTGCTAGTGATAATATTTCTATGGGAGAATCTACTTTTATGGTAGAAATGAATGAAACAGCGAGTATTTTGAATAATGTCTCGGACAGAAGTTTAATTTTATTAGATGAAATTGGTCGTGGTACCAGTACCTATGATGGTATCTCCATCGCTTGGGCTATTTCCGAATATATCCATGAACATCCAACCAAAGCCAAAACACTCTTTGCTACACATTATCACGAATTAAATGATATGACCAAAACTTTTGAGCGTATCAAAAATTTTAACGTCTCAGTAAAAGAATTGAAAGACACGGTTATTTTCTTGCGTAAATTAGTGTCAGGAGGAAGTGAACATAGTTTTGGTATTCATGTAGCAAAACTAGCAGGAATGCCAACTCAAGTGATTAATAGAGCCAACAAAATGTTAAAACAGTTGGAAAAAAACCATACTAGTGATGACATCAAAGAAAAATTGAAATTAGCCAAAGAAGAAGATGATTTACAACTGAGTTTTTTCAAATTAGACGACCCATTGTTGGAAGATATCAAAGAAGAAATTTTAACAATAAACATTGATACTCTAACGCCCATTGAAGCTTTGATGAAATTAAATGAGATCAAGAGAATGTTGACAAAAAATTAGGAAGCAAAACTCCTTTTCATTTTAAAAAACAAATTATGGAAATAATAATTGGACATATCACTGTAATGGGTTCTTTTGTTTTCGCTGTTTCTGGAGCTTTAGTCGCATTGCGAAATAAACTAGATCCGTTTGGAGTGCTAATTGTAGCATTTATTACAGCCGTTGGAGGAGGAACCGTTAGAGACGTATTATTGGCAGATAAAGATGTTTTTTGGTTATTTGACACTAATATTACTTATGCTATTATCTCTGGAGCAGCAATTGCCATACTGTTTAGAAACAAACTCCGTTTTTTCCGAAAGCCCTTCTTTTTTTATGATGCTATCGGCCTAGGTTTATTTACTATTACTGGGGTTCAAATAGGAATAGACTACCAGTTAAATCCTCTAATATGTATTCTTTTAGGAACGATTACTGGAGTTTTTGGAGGTGTCCTTAGAGATGTTGTTGTCAATGAAATCCCAGTAGTTTTTCAAAAAGAAATTTATGCAACAGCAAGTATTTTAGGTGGAGCTTTGTATCTGATATTAGTGTTTTATAAAGTTCCAAATCCTTATTTACAAATCATTCCGATCACTTTTATTATCATCGCAAGAATAGTCGTTGTTACTTATAACATTTCCCTCCCTAATATTTATAAAAAAGAACAATGATCGACAATTTAGAACAAGGATTTTTCGGAATCGGAATACAAAATGGTAAAACACCCGAAAATTTAGGTGTATTATGGTGATCTGCCCAAAACATGGGTGCTAGTTATATTTTTACCATAGGAAACCGCTATGCAAAACAAGCTTGTGACACTCATAAAGCTGTGGGAGCAATGCCTTATTTTCATTACGAAACATTTGAGGATTTTTACAAACAGCTGCCTAAGGAGCTATGCTGGTAGGTGTAGAGCTCGACGACAGGGCTCCTTTAGAAACGTTTGAACACCCTAGACGCTGTGTTTATTTATTAGGCGCAAAGATCATGGCATGTCTAAATTAGCAATTGAAAAAACACATCATTTGGTGAAATTTGATACTCCTTTGAGCTTAAATGTTTCCGTAGCTGGCAGTATTGTAATGTATGATAGAGGCATGAAGAAATTTTAAACCTCACTCTAATATTTCAAGATCTAAGCTTCCTTCATTTCCCAAGATATCTACTACGGTAATTTTATGTATCCCCGGTTCTACCAGTATCGATTGTTCATGTATACTGGTTGTTGTACCTAAATATTTTTCATTTATATACCAAAAGACCTGAGTCTCTTCTATACTATGTGCTAATTTTAAAACCAACGATTTCCTTAGCCCATCAAAACCTTTGGGCAAATATATTTTCGATTTGTCTTTTGGGTATACAAATTCCATCTTTTTCTTTTTATCTCCCACACAATCCAGTCTAAAGCTAGGTAGTGGTTTATAATAAGGATTTTTCTTTTTGTAATAATATTCCATCAAAGGAGGCAATACAAACCAACTTTTATGATGTATCTCTTTTATATTTTCACAAGAAGAATTTACTTGATAGGTTTCCTCTTTATTTACATGTACCCAAAAATGAAAGGGGCAAGGTTCAGTATCTACACCTCTTTTCTGAACCATTACAGTGTCTTTATCCGGACATATTAGCTTTGCCAAACTTCCACTTTGTTTGCAAACAACAACTCGTTCTAAATCAGCATAAGGCTCTTGAAACCAATAAGAATTTGGTAATAAATCAAAAACATCAAATAATACTGGCCCCGCAGAAGAAACTCCAGTTAATCCAGGTCTGCCTTCCCCATCTGCATTACCAACCCAAACTCCTACCACATAATCTTTGGTACTGCCTATAGCCCATGCATCACGATAACCAAAACTCGTACCCGTTTTCCAGGCAATTTCTTTAGAGGAATTAAAAAACTCCCAGTTTTCATTTCCTGTAGGTCGATTTACTTCTTTCAATGCTTTGTAAGTTAAAAACAGAGATCCTGCATCAAAAATGGTTTTTTGTTTCGATATTTTTCCAAAATCAACATTTTGATTGTTCTCCAATATAGGCTCTGCAAATTCATTGGAGTAATACCTGTTTTCTGTTTCAGAAAAATGATTTATTGTCCCTGAAAATCCCGCATACACACGACATAAATCCCATAAATTACTCTCTGCCCCTCCAAGAATTAAAGACAAACCATAATGATCTGAACCTTTGGTAATATCTTTCAGTTTTAATTGCTTTAAATAGGCATAAAAACGACTCAGTCCGAACTCTTGTAACATCTTTACCGCAGGCACATTTAACGACCGTGACAAGGCTTTACTTGCAGGGACAGCTCCATCGTATTGCATATTGAAATTTTTAGGGCTATAAGAAGCTATCTCAGTAGGCACATCAGCGATCAAAGTATTTGGCAGTATTTCACCTGTATCCAACATAGCCGCAAATAAATAAGGTTTTAAAATACTACCTGTACTTCTAGCCTTATGAATAATATCCACCATATTTTGATGTTGATTATCCGTAGGAGTATTACCTACATAGGCTAAAACTTTCCGTGTATGCACATCCAATACCAAGACAGACATATTATAAACTTCATTTTGTTTTAAGTTTAAATAATGACGTTTTACCACTTTATTTACGTTTTGTTGTAATTGCACAGGAATACTTGTTTGAATATTTAAACCTGGTTTGAATTGGACAAATCGTTCTAATAGATGTGGTGCTTTTTGTGGTAGTGAATGAGGTTTTGTAGGCAGTTGTTCTTGAACAGCCAATTTATAAGTTAAAGAATCTATGATATTCTTATCGAGTAATTTTCCTAACAAACGATCTCTTTTTTTAAGAAGTCTATCTTGATTTTTTCCAGGATAAATCAAACTTGGCGCATTGGGTAATACGGCTAAAGTAGCATTTTCTGCCCAAGACAATTCCAAAGAGGATCTTCCAAAATATCGCCATGCAGCAGCTTCTATCCCGACAACATTGCCGCCAAAAGGAGCATTGGAAACATATAATTTTAAAATTTCTTTTTTTGAATAACGAAACTCCAATCGAGTGGACAATACCAACTCTTTTAACTTTTCTAAATAGGTTCTTCTTTTTCCTTTTCTCGACAAACGAATTACTTGCTGACTAATAGTACTACCTCCTCTTTTGACGCTATTTTGTTGTAAATTTCTCCAAAAAGCTTTAGCTATCGATACGGGATTAAAACCAAAATGACGAAAAAAATAAGCGTCTTCAAATTGTAAGATACAGTGTTCAAATTTTTCTGACACAGAATCATGATAAGGAAACCTCCATTGTCCGTCTTTTGCTATTTTCGCTCCTAACAGCACCCCTTCTCTACTTTCAATAACCGTAGATTTAGGTTCTTTAAAAAGCTGATTTGGTAACGAGAAATAATAACAAATCAACAAAAGAAAGCCTACCACTACCCCTACTGTTCTCTTGTGTGTTTTTCTACTTATAACCAATACTTAATCTTTTAAAAATCAAAAACAACAGTTTGAAATTTCAAGCAATTGCTCTCTTTACTGAAATATCTTCTTCTTTAGACGCCTCTTTATTTAACCACTTGAATCCATTGACCTTTGGTTCTAGAAAAATAATCATAATCATACATGGCTTCTGCCTGTACTCCTGGCAAATAATACTTTCCTAGATAAGCGGCATTTAAACGTACTGTAAATGTTTTTACTTCATTTTTTTCCATTGAAAAGTAAAAATTCACACGATCATCACGAATATCTGTATAGTCAAATTGATTATCTGTTGCCCCTCCATAATCAGTAAACCTGGTATTTACAATTTCCCAGCCTGAAGGGAATATTTGCGTAACTGCAATATCATTTACCTTTTCTTTGTTCGTGTTTGTCAATGTCACCATGGCCACAAAATCGGTTCCTTGTGTTAATTTTTCAAATGAAAGACGATTCCCTTTTGAATCAACATATTTGACATACAATTTAAAATTTCTCTGTGCTACCAATTCGTTGCCCAAAGGTAATACGCCTGAATTTACAATTCGTATAAAAGCTAAATTTCCAATATTATTTTGAATTGAAAATTTATTGATTTCTGTTTCCTTTATTTCTAATGTTCTCTGAGCAATTGTACTAGGAGTATTGATCGTTTCTAGTTTTCCATTTATGCTATACGTAACATTTAACTCTTTCCCTCCATTTAAAGCTACCATTTTAGCCATTGACAACAAACAGTAAGCCGTTGTTTGAGTACTCATCCAAGTGTCTGAAGAGAGTTTTTTTGCGATGACTTTAGCCATTTCTCTCGATTGCTTGTCTTGCATCAACAACATAGTTTCCATTGCCATGGCTCTGTTTCTATAAGAAGAGCCATAGGTAGAATAATCTTTTTTGTTTTGATCAAAATCAATCGTTGCCAATTGCATCAATTCAGAAGCAGCCTCTTTTTGTCCTGCCAAAGCATATGCTGCCGCCAACCTCCATTTTGAAACATTAGAAATCTTAGAAAATTCACGCAATCTATTCATTGCAGCCAGGTCTGCTTCACCAGCCAAAGCCAAGGTGTACAAACGATATGCCTGAGTCATTCCCGAGTTCCAAGAACTATAATTAGCACCCCAAGCTCTAACTGCTTGTTTTTGATAGCGCAACCAATTACTCATAAAAGCAAGCGGTAAAGAGAATCCTTTCTTTTGTGCTTCAATCATAAAATGACCTGCATAACTAGTTCCCCAATCACTAGAAGATGTGCCTCCCAACCAATAAGAAAGCCCACCTGTAGGCAGTTGAAAATCACCCAAACGCTGAATTCCATTTTCAATATTCTTTTTTATGTCAAATTTTCTATCCCCAGTAAGATCAAATATATCTGCTAAAAACAACTGTGGAAAAACACTAGATGTCGTTTGCTCCACACAGCCGTGAGGATAACGAATCAAATAATCCAATCTCTTTGCAAAATTCATCGGCGGCAGGGTTGATATTTCTAACTGTACTATATTGGTTCCTTTTTCTCCAATGCAACTAAAATCAGCCTTTACCTCTTTGTTGGCTTCTACTTCTAAGTCGATAAATTTGCTAGTAATAGGATTCGGGTTTACCACATCAATTTCAATTTCTTGAGTAGTCGTTTCTCCGTTATATTTTGCAATCACTTGTATGTGTTCAATTCCTTGTCCTTCTTTTACCTCCAGATCGAAATAAACCATTTTCTCTTCTGGTTCTTGAAAACGAACTATTTTTTTATACTGTCCAATAATTTCAATCCCATCGCTAACTTTTAACCTTACCTCAACATTTTTGATAGAATTTTCCATTGCAAAAACCGTTACTGGCAGAGTTACTTTTTCTTTAGGACTTAACTTCCTAGGTAAGGAAGCAAGTAACATTAAGGATTTTCTAACAGGAATTGTCTTTTCAACTTTTCCATATGCTTCGGTCATATTATCTCCTGCCACAACCATAGTTCTCACTGAACCAATATAATTTGGCATTTTTAATTGATGTGTTTTCGTAGCACCCGCTTGTAACACAAAAGGACCTAAAACGGTAACTACAGGTTTAAATCGGTTTGCTTTGGTTGGCTCTTTATCTTCCCCTTCTTCATCTCCACCAATAGCAAATACCTGACTTATAGCACCAGCAAAAGCACCAATTATATGATCAAAAACATCCCAAGTTCTTACACCCAAAGCTTCTCTAGAATAAAACACACTCCATAAATCAGGTGTTTTAAAACGTGTTAAATCCAACAAACCTTCTTCTACCACTGCCAAAGTATAAGTCATCCTTTTTCCGTTCTCTTCGCTAACCTCCACTTCATAAATAGTTTCTGGTTTTAACTCATTCGGCATGGAAATTTTCGGTTTCAATTTGCTATTAGCATCTACTACAACAATTGGAATAACACCATACAAACGCAGAGGCAAATCGTTCGCTACAGAGGCATGTGGCTGTAATAAAGAAATATTCACAAATACATTTGGAGCCATTTCTGGAGTAATGGTAAATTTAGCCGTTGTTTGCCCTTTTTTTGTTTTAACCCATTGAGTCTCTAATACCTTAGAACCATTTTCAATACTTACCAATGCATTACCTTCAGTACCCGATGGAAATGTTATTTCAGCCACATCACCCACTTTGTACATTTCTTTGTCCGAGTTAAAAACTAACATGGTTGCTGATTCAGAATTCCCTCCTGACGAGTTTGACCGCCAATCTCTAAAAAAATAAGCTGTCCTACCGGTAGAGTGCCCGCTGACAGGATCCGTAATACGAATTAAATAACGACCATTTTTGTCATTTGGAATATTGATATTTACCAATCCTGTTCCTCGACTGCTGGTACTGATTTCAAATTCTCTAAACAAATACCTATGTTCTGTGTTTACATATCTAGCTAAATTATCAGAATTTGAACTCCACCACCAAGACCAATTGATTTCATAAACTTTTACAATCAATTTTTTTCTTGCAATCGGAGTTCCAGTATCGTCCACCGTAGCAACAGAAAATTCGATGTTTTTATCTGTCACATAAGAATTCCCATATCTTTTAGACGCAGGTGATTTAAGGCCTACCAAACTGACAAAAGGAGAAATTTCTTTCGTCATTACATCAAAAGAAAAATCACCTCCATTTTCAAAAACACGTGTTAAAAAAGTTGCTCTTAATTTACCCGGTGCGGCATTTTTTAAATTTATTTTCTTGTTTATTTTAGCTTTCCCCAAGACGTCTACTTTACCCTCAAAAACTATCAATTCTTCTGTTAAAAACTCTTTTATAGGGTCTTTAAACGTATAATTTGGAAAATTTTCAAAACCATTAGAAGAAGCTGAAATTTTCATCTTTACTTCCGTTTTTAAGTTTTTCGCAATTGCTCCGTGTAGCCATTTCACCTCAATATCTCCTTGAATAGGTTTACGAACACTTAATAACTCATCTTTAAAATCAATCTTAATTTTTAATCGATTTGGTTTTACGGTTTCAATCTTTAATTCTTTGTGAAAAACAGAACCTCCAACCATCACTTTCGCCGTCCAATTCCCTGTTATATCAGTGGTAGCTATAGGAATATCAAATCTAAAAAAACTATTTACTCCTTTATTTACAATCTTTTGATATTTTAATTTACCCTGTGGATCTCTTACTTGAATTTTGATAGGGTGTGCTTTTGGAAGCGGATTGTTTGCGTCATTTAACACAAAAAATGTATGTATGGTATCTCCAGGTCTCCACACTCCGCGTTCTCCATACAAATACCCTTTTAATCCTTTTCTTGTCTTTTTTCCTCCGACATTAAACTTACTTAAAGAAAGTGAGTTTCCTTCGTTTAATTTTACATACGTTTTGCTAGCACCAGCAGAAACAATTGCAAAAGAGGCCTTTGCATTGGCAGTTATAGTTACAATTCCGTCTACATTTGTATCGGAACTTATAATCAATTGTTTTTGATAATTGTATAATTCTACATGGGCATTTTCAATAACCTGAGTCGTTAATATATCCGTAACAGCAAAGAAATATGTATTTTCCAATCCATTTTTCACAATAACTCCTACATTGGAAGCAAGGATATTTGCACCAACCCAATTATAATAATAATAAGAATTTGTACAAGGGTCATCCTTGTCGAGCCAATTATAATCGTAATAATGAGCTAAATAATAACCTTCTCCGTCCCAATAAGTTTCTTGCGTTTCTAGTTCATTTATTTGATTTATCGGATCTCTTTTTGGGATGGTATAATCCACTTTAAGCAAACCTTCTTCACAAGAATACAAGGAATAATTTTTTCTAATACTTAGCTCTACACGATATACAGCCCCCTGATCGGTTCTTAACAAAGAATCCAAATCGATGGCATAATTTCTCCATACTCCATCGTTTTCCATATCATTCTGAACCAAAGGAATTGTCTTCCTTATAATACTTCTCCCAGCAGATCTTAAATTTGATCTATGTGAAGTTGTTAATTCGGAACCCTGTAACAAACTTAAAATATTGGTTGCGTACAATTTGATAATATTGATATCAACCGCTTTTAAATTAACCGCTTTAAAATTAAATTTTAAGTTTTTAGAATCCGGTAATATTAGTCCATTCGTAATCAAACGAACCTCTGGTTTTAACTTATCAAAGACGAGAGATTCTGAATAATTTTCTTTTAGTTTGTATCCGTTTTCATTCTTTATTCCTGTAAAAGCAATAAGTTTTACTTTTCCTTCAACTCTTTTTGAAGGATATACCTTTAACAAGTTTCCTTCAACTATATACTTTACCTTATTTTCTCCATTTATTGTAACAAGTCCCTTAAAAATTTGCCCCTTCTCCAAAGGGTCAGAAAAATTTATACATACATGTTGTTCAGGAAATTGCTTTACGTAGATATTAATTACAGAAAAATTATTTTTCCCAAATATTTTAATTTTTGATGATCCTTTATTATCAGAAACTCCAATACCCACTCCATTCCACTTAACTTCAATTTCTGAATCCTCTAAATATCTTTCGATACTATCAATAACAAACACAAAATGCGTGCTTTTATAATCTAAATCACCCTGCCAATTTATAGTTAATTTTTTTTCGTTTTGAATTGCGCTTACCAAAGTTTTTGCTTCTTCTAAGGTAATTACATCAGCCGATTGTATTTCACCTTTTATATATTGTAACGATTGTGAATAAGACTGTGTTTCTTTTGTTTTAATTAAAAAATTAGGAGTGATGGTTTTAAAGGAAAAAGAAAAGTTTTTATAGTCACTACCTACATCGGAAATTAATTTATCCAATTGTAAGTTACAGGTGTATTTTGTGTTAGACAATAAGGTTTCCGTTGGGGTAAACATCAATAACTTTTTGGTTTTTAACACCCATTTTCCTTTTACTTTTGGTGAAAGTTCCAGTATATCCGTTGGTAATTCAGAACCTACTTCAAAGATATTTATGTCTTTCACCATAAATATCTTTACTTGAGAACCTTTAGAAACAACTCCTTGAGTGGTGTTATAAATAAATTCTTCAAAGTTAGAAGTCGGTGTTTTAACAGGTGTTTTATCACCACATGCCATTACAAAAAGTAATAGCAGAGCGTAGGTAAGTTTCTTTATCATTTTTAGTAAGATTGAGAACAAAGGTACATCAAATATATTTTCTCAATTCATCCGTATAAAGCATTTCTTTAAAAAAGAACCTTAGTACTCAAAATCTTGTCTAATTCTAATATTCACACCTAATTAAATTTCTCTTTTGCCTTAGCTCTTTATTGCTTTTTCTAATTCCGTTTTGTAAGTCCGGTTGGTTATAAACATATAATTCTTCTGAGTTATACGCCTAGTGTCTGTTTTGTGTTTTTTTGATATTTAGGTTTTTGTAGTACCATTCTAAGAATTGTTTTATGAAAAATGGATTCTTTGTATTGTGACCTATTAATTCTAAAACAAAATTTATCAAAGTAAGCTTGTATATGCCATTTACTTACATGAGTTGG
>NZ_JBAHZZ010000179.1:0-10676 GCF_037132785.1 Flavicella sp.
ACCAACTCATGTAAGTAAATGGCATATACAAGCATATTTTGATGAATTTTGTTTTAGAATTAATAGGTCACAATACAAAGAATCCATTTTTTATAAAACAATTCTTAGAATGGTACTACAAAAACCTAAATATCAAAAAAAGATAAAACAGACACTAGGCGTATAACTCAGTCACATTTATTTTAAACACCTTTTGAATCACTATATTATATCCTTTGGAAGAACTATTACCTTGTTTCTTACTCTATTGTGTTTAATACCAGGAGGCTTACCTGGTATCTAAAAAAGCAGGAATCATTGAAATTGATATCAATTTTATATTTACACAAACGACATAATGTTTCCTTATTGTCGACGCATTTAGTTTGTTGAACCAAATATCCTACGTGTAGTATTAAGTCCAAAAGCTAACCGTATAATAAAACAAATATGTTTGTCTATTCAGGACAGGTATGTGATTCAATTTTACGTAATGTCAGATAAGAACGGTGTTCCATTTTTACTAGTTCCAATAGTTGTGAAAAATCTTTTTCATTTCGGGGTATTGTTCATCTGTATCTTCAACCTCCTTACGTAATTCAATTAAATCGTTTTTCATATTCTTGATTACATCAATATATGACGAGTCATTATATGCATTTCGGTTTTCATTTGGATCTTTTTCCAAGTCATAAAATTCCCATTTCGGAGTTGAAGATTCTTTTGAAGAACCAGTCATATCTAAAGAATGACCATAAAACAATGCTAACTTATATCTTTTATTTCGTATTCCAAAATGACTTGGTCTACTTGCGTCATTTGTCCAGTAACGATAATAAGCGGAGGTTCTCCAATCACTTGGAGTTTCTCCTTTTAAATTATTTCTAAAACTTTTTCCCTGCATTGAATCTGGAATTTCAACACCAGCATAATCGGCCATTAAAGCTGCGAAATCGATGTTTAAAATAATGTCGTCGAGTCGTTTTCCTGCACCAATTTCCTTAGGATATCGAATTACGAATGGCATACGAAGGGATTCTTCGTAAATCAATCGTTTATCAAAAAAACCATGTTCCCCTAAAAAGTACCCTTGATCTGCAGTATAGATTACTATGGTGTTTTCTACTAAATTATTTTTTTCCAAATAATCTAATATTTTTCCGATGTTATCGTCAATTGCGGCTCCAGAGCGCATAAAATCTTTAACTAATTTTTGATATACCGCTTTTCTTGCAGTCACGCTATCCATTTCGTTCGTGTAAAATGGAAGCCCAGGGTATTTACACCACCAATTATCTGGATCGTCGGATGCTTTTCTATACCGAACCGCTAAGTTTTCTAATTTTTGACCTTCAAAACTTCTTCCTGTTGTTTCAGGAGAAAAATCTAAAAGAGATTCTGGCTCAGGAATTTCTACGTCCTTATACAAATCCTTAAATCTTTCGGGATAATCAAAAGGTTCATGTGTAGCTTTAAAATGAGTCATCAACAAAAAGGGTTTGTCTTTACTAATTGTATCTAACCATTTTAAAGATAAATCTGTAATTACATCGGTTGAAAATCCTTTATGAACGTCCCATTCTTCGGAAGGTTTGTTAAAGTTCTCCTCAGTTCTTAAGATTGGATCCCAATAACGACCCTGATCATGTAAAATATTATAATAGTCGAAACCTGAAGGTTCTTTTTTTAGATGCCATTTACCAATAATAGCTGTTTGATAACCGCTATTTTGCAATACTTTGGCAATATTTAATTGTTCGGATTGTAGCGCATCAGGTAAGTTATATACTCCATTTTTATGACTATACTGTCCTGTTAAAATAGTTGCTCGGCTAGGAACGCATATAGAATTGGTGCAAAATGCATTGTTCAAAACCATTCCCTCGTCGGCAAGACGCGAAATATTAGGTGTGTGTACATATTCTTTTAAGGCGCCACCGTAAATTCCCCAAGCCTGTGATGTATGATCATCACTCAGTATAAAGAGAATATTTGGTTTTGTATTTGTTTTCGAAGAATCTGTCTTTTTACATGATAGTAATGACAAAAAAAAGTATAATACGACAAAAATTTTGAAATTCATTTTATTGATTTGTTTAAATTTGAATACAACAAGTAAAACTAAATGATTAATCTTAAAAGATCAGTTTTTTTAGATGAACAGCATATTTTAGCGACTCAACGATTAAAATAATACAGGATATAACTTTCATGATAGGCAGTATTTTCTATTCAAGAATTATAGTCGTAAGTTCATGAATATTTTATAAAAAATAATAACGGCTATTAAGCTACGTGCTTAGATTCTGTGATTTTGATATCTTGGATCACTTCCTGTCTATTAATGTTTTATGTAAAATACGGGTTTTAAATTAAGATTTGTTAATTCTAGAACAAAACTCATCAAAATATACTTGTATATGCCATTTAGTTATATGAGAAGTTATTGTTTTTAGCCATACCTTAATTCGCATAATAATGATGTTTTTTTGTTTAAAGTTCTTTCCGTTATTGTTTTAGCAGGTGTACTTAGTTGATCATCAATTATTGGAGTGCATGAAATGGCTAGACTTCGTGCGATCTAAATTTATTTAGGACAAGATTGATATAAAAATAAAACTTTTATACTCAGTAAGATTTTTTGGTTTTTCGCAATCGATGTAGTTAATGTGAATCGATTGTTACGGTGTTTCTGAATTATTAATATTGTTAAATATAATTCTGTAGATTAAGTGTTATTAATGGTTATTTTGAGTATTATGTATTTTTTGATTGTTTATTGTTTGTTTTTCGTAAAAACACATCCTCTATTTTATTGTGTTTTCATTTTGCATAACTTTGAACATGTTAAAATAACTATGTTTTACCCAGGTTTTTATTGAGTATTCAGTTTGAAAATTATTTGGGAGGTTATTAAAAAGTAAAACGAATAAAACTAGTAATTAATTAAACCTCAGAAAACATGAAAATAGGCATATTGAAAGAAACACAAAAAGGTGAAAAACGGATTGCAATCTCTCCAAATGTAGCCAAGTTGTTGATTTCTAAAGGATTTGAATTGTTGATAGAAGAAGATGCCGGCAAAAACTCATCTTACAAAAATTCAGATTATTGTGACATACAAGTTGCTGTAGAGAAAAGAGGAGTTGTTTTTAAAGAAGCTGATGTACTTGTTAAAATAAATCCTTTCGATGATGAAGATTTAAAAATGGTTCATAAAGGACAAGTTTTAGTGAGTCAACTATACTATAAGTCAAGTCCAGAATTAATTGAAGCAATTGCCGCAAAAGGAGCAACAGCTTTTTCGCTAGATGCAATTCCTAGAATTTCAAGAGCACAAGACATGGATGTTTTAAGTTCCCAAAGTAATTTAGCGGGCTATAAAGCTGTTATATTAGGAGCTAATGAAATGACAAAAATATTCCCTTTGATGATGACTGCTGCTGGTACCATCACGCCTTCTAAAGTTTTGATTTATGGTGTTGGAGTCGCTGGTTTACAGGCGATTGCTACAGCAAAGCGCTTGGGAGCTGTAGTAGAAGCTACGGATATTAGAACTGAGACTAAAGAACAGGCAGAGTCTCTAGGAGCAAAATTTATTTCTGTAGAAAACAAAGGAGAAGAGTCAGAAGGAGGTTATGCAAAGGAAGCTTCAGAAGATTATGCGTATAGGCAAAAAGAAGCAGTAAATAAGTCATTATTTCAAGCAGATTTGGTGATTACCACGGCCAATATTCCAGGTAGAAAAGCTCCAGTATTAATTACAGAAGAGCAGGTTTCTCAGATGAAAAATGGAGCAGTGATTATTGATTTGGCTGCTGCTCAAGGAGGGAATTGTGAGGTAAGTATAATGAGTAAAACGATTGTTAAAAATGGCGTAAAAGTTATTGGAACTACGATTGCTCCCGAGAGTGTATCGACGAATGCAAGTGAATTGTTTGCAAAAAATATTTACAATTTTTTGATGCATTTGACTGAAAATAATCAGTTTAAATGGGATCTTGAAGAGGAAATCACAGATGAGACTTTAATAGTTAAAGACGGTACAATTAGAAAAAAATAAAAAGATGAACGAATTGATAGAATTTATAAGTAGCAATCTTCAAATTACCTATATAATAATTTTAGCAACTTTTGTTGGGATTGAGGTAATTAAAAGTATTCCCGCAGTATTACATACACCATTAATGTCTGGTGCTAACGCTTTGAGTGGTGTTGTTATTGTAGGTGCAATTTTGGTAATGTTACACTCAGACCCAACAGATTATGTTGCCTTAGCACTTGGGTTTATAGCAGTAGTGTTAGGTGTTTTAAACGTAGTTGGTGGTTTTGCAGTTACCGATAGGATGTTAGAAATGTTTAAAAAGAAAAAATAATTTACAAACGGCAGGATAAGATTTATAAATTTTAAAGTGCCTAAAAAAATATAAAATGAATATTTTATTAAGTATAATATATCTGATCTCAACGATAACGTTTATCGTAGGCTTAAAAAAATTAGGACACCCTGAAACAGCAAAGAGTGGAAACCTAATTGCTTCTGTAGGAATGGGACTAGCAATAGTAGGAACAATTTTTATAAATGATATAGAAGTTCCTATTATTATTTATGTATTGATTGGAGTTGCAATTACAATCGGATCAATTATGGGTTGGTTAATTGCCATGAAAGTTGAGATGACAAAAATGCCTGAATTGGTTTCTTTGTTCAATGGTTTTGGAGGAGCTAGTGCTGCTTTAATTGGGGTAGTTGAATTTATTGGAAATGATAATATTTCAGGAACAAAAGCAACTATGGTAGCGACAATATTATCTGCAGTTGCCATTGGATCGATTACATTTTCTGGGAGTTTAGTGGCATGGGGGAAATTGAACGGTTCTTTAAAAAGTGTGATAAAAATTCCACAATATAATATAATCAATAATCTATTTGTCATTGCTATTATTTCTTTTTCAGCCTATATAGTAATGTCGGGTTCTGATAGTCAATTGTTTCTATATGGATTATTAGGATTAGGGATAGTGTATGGAGTCTTATTTGTATTACCTATTGGAGGTGCAGATATGCCCGTAGTAATTTCTTTGTTAAATTCATTGACAGGGATTGCTGCTGCGATTACAGGTGTTTTATATGACAATATGGTCATGTTGGTTGGGGGAATTTTGGTTGGGTCTGCCGGTATCATTTTAACCATTTCAATGTGTAAAGCGATGAATAGAACTTTGGGGTCTGTTATTTTTGGATCATTCGGTGCTACGGCGGTTGCAGAAGAAGGGATAAATAAGTCTTTAGGAACCATTAAAAAGACCACCTCTAGTGATGCTGCGATCATGATGAATTATGCAACTAATGTTATCATTGTACCTGGTTATGGTTTAGCCGTTGCACAAGCGCAGCATGTAATTCATGAACTTGAAGAACTTTTAGTATCTAAAGGTGTTAATGTAAAATATGCTATTCATCCAGTAGCAGGTCGTATGCCTGGCCATATGAATGTATTGTTAGCCGAGTCAAATGTTGATTATAGTATTTTATCAGAAATGGACGATATCAATCCTCAGTTTGCAAATGCAGATGTGGTTTTGGTAGTCGGAGCAAATGATGTTGTAAATCCTGCAGCTCATAATGATCCTGCAAGTCCAATTTATGGAATGCCAATTCTGGATGTAGAAAAAGCGAAACATATAGTCGTAAATAAGCGTAGTATGAAAGCAGGATATGCTGGAATTGAAAACGAATTGTTTTATAATTCTAAAACATCCATGTTGTTTGGGGATGCAAAAGAGGCATTAACAGAGTTGGTTGGAGAGTTAAAAGGAATGTAAAAGTTTAAATCTATAATATATGTTTAACGAGCCTGAGTGGATTCGTTACGTTTTTTGATACAACAAGTCTGATTTTTTCGGATATTTGTACCTTATTTTTTATCATGGCACAAAAACCTAGTATTCCAAAAGGAACAAGAGATTTCTCTCCGATTGAAGTTGCGAAAAGAGAATCTATTTTTAGCACAATCAAACAAGTTTTTCAAACGTTCGGGTTTCAACAAATTGAGACTCCTTCTTTTGAAAATTCTTCGACCTTAATGGGTAAGTACGGAGATGAAGGAGATCGATTGATATTTAAAATTTTGAATTCTGGTGATTACCTTAAAGATATCAGGAATCGGTTATTAAATTCTGCAGACTTCTGTAATGGTTTTTATGAAATTTTTGATTCTATTGTATGCTTGCAGGATAAAGAAAACGAGGCGAAATATATTGATTATATATCTAATGTTGTAAATGAATTTAATTATTCCTATGAGAATGATAAAGAATTCATGAAAGAATGTTTTTTAACAAATAGAGAAAAAATTTTAAATTATTATAAAGAACAACCAACTGATGAAGAAAGCTTAACTGAGAGAATTCTTTTTAAAGATAATTTATTTGTTGATTTATTTTTGAAGCATTTAAGTAGTTTAGAAATTTTAGATTCTAAGAAAGTAACAAAATTTATTTCAGAAAAAGCTTTGCGTTATGATTTAACCGTACCCTTTGCACGTTATGTAGTTCAGCACCAAAACGACATAGAATTACCTTTTAAAAGATTTCAAATTCAACCTGTATGGAGGGCAGATCGACCTCAAAAAGGACGTTTTCGTGAATTTTACCAATGTGATGCCGATGTTATAGGAAGTAAATCTTTATGGCAAGAAATAGAGTTCATCCAATTATACGATACGGTATTTAGTAAGTTAGGTCTTATTGGCACGACTATTAAAATCAACAACAGAAAAATATTGTCTGGAATTACTGAAATTATTGGAGCTAAGGATAAATTAATCGATTTTACGGTAGCATTAGATAAATTAGATAAAATTGGAGCAGAAGGAGTAACAAAAGAAATGACTGCAAAAGGAATTTCAGAAGAAGCTATAGAAAAAGTAGCTCCATTGTTTTCTTTTAACGGAACTAGTTCAGAAAAATTAGATCAGCTTGAAGAAATGTTAGTCGGTTCAGAAATAGGTTTACAAGGAATAAAAGACATAAGGTTTATCGTTGACAAGGTTAATGCTTTAGGCTTAAAAACAGCTTCTTTAGATGTTGATGTTACACTAGCTAGAGGCTTGAATTATTATACGGGTGCTATTTTTGAAGTAACAGCCCCTGAAGGAGTAAAAATGGGATCTATCGGAGGTGGAGGTCGTTATGACGATCTGACCGGAATCTTTGGATTGAAAAACATGAGTGGAGTAGGCATTTCATTTGGTTTGGATCGCATTTATTTGGTGCTTGAAGAATTGAATTTGTTAGGGAAGTTTAAGCAGCCAAGACCGAAAGTTGTATTTATTAATTTTGGTGATGAAGAGGCTTTTTACGCTAGCAAAGCGATTCAGAAATTAAGAGAAAAAGGAGTAAAGTCCGAATTGTATCCTGATGCAGCAAAGATGAAAAAACAAATGAACTATGCTAATAAAAGAGGAATTCCTTTTGTTGTATTAGTGGGTTCAAAAGAAATAGAAGCAAATACATATACATTAAAAAATATGCAAAGCGGAGAACAGCAAGAATGTAATTTGGAAGAATTACTAAATTTGGTGATTAATTCGTAAATTTGCAAAATAATAGAGAATAATGTTTGAAGGTAAAAACGGAATGAGTATTGACAATATAGATGAGTTAGGAGAGAACCATATCGGAACTTCTGCACAAACACCTTTGCGTGATAATGCGTTTGAATTATCAGATTCAGAAAAAATTGATATTATTCAAGATAAGGTAAAAGATATCTTGACTACATTGGGTATGGATTTGACAGATGATAGCTTACAAGGTACTCCAAAGAGAGTAGCAAAAGCATTTGTAAATGAATTGTTTTCAGGTTTAAATCCTGCAAACAAACCAGAATTATCAACATTTGAAAATACTTATAAGTATGGTGAGATGTTGGTAGAAAAAAACATAGTTGTTTATTCTACTTGTGAACATCACTTATTGCCAATTATTGGTAGAGCACATGTAGCATATATTTCAAAAGGAAAAGTAATCGGTTTATCTAAAATGAACCGTATTGTTGAGTATTATGCAAAAAGACCTCAAGTACAAGAACGTTTGACTATGCAGGTAGTTCAAGCCTTACAAGAAGCTTTAGGAACTGAAGATGTGGCCTGTATTATTGATGCAAAACACTTATGTGTAAATTCAAGAGGAATAAAAGATATTGAAAGCAGTACTGTTACTGCTGAATATGGAGGTGCTTTTAAAAATATTGAAGTAAAAAGAGAATTATTAGATTATATTAAAATGCAAACAAAAGTATAGTTTGAAAATGAGTATTACTAAAACCGCATAGTTTCGGTTTTTTTTTATTTTAAGTGATTTTTCTTTGTAAAATAGATGTTTTATCTATGTATATCGATTTAACATTTAAAATGATGCATTAAATTCATTTATTTTTCATCATATTTCACCGATAAACAAAACCGTAGCGTGCTATGCTTCAATTTTATTGCTTAATTGAATAAAAAATATTCCAAACTATTATTGCGATATTTAAAAGCCAAATTGGTATTCTTTTTTTTGATTTTAGATAAATTAGATTTTTAAGAAGTATTCTTAGTAAGAAGTTATTCATATCAATAATGGTATTTAAAATTATAAATAAAACTATCTTTGCAGTCTAAAATATAAGATTTTGATAACATTTTCAAATTTAGGAGTTTCTAAGGATTTCCATAAAGCATTAAAGGAGAATAGTATTATTACTCCTACAGATATTCAAGAAAAATCGATTCCCGTTTTATTGAATAAAGAAACAGATTTTATCGGTTTGGCACAAACAGGTACTGGGAAAACAGCAGCATTTGGTTTGCCTATATTACAAAATATAGATCCTAAAAAAAATGAGATTCAAGCGTTGATTCTTTCTCCAACACGTGAGTTGGTTCAGCAAATTAATAAACAATTATTCCGTTTCACTAAATATGTGCCAACGAAAATATTTTCAGAGGAATTGTATGGTGGAGTAAAAATAGATATTCAAATTGAAAATTTAAAACGACCTACTCATTTTATAGTGGCTACTCCAGGAAGATTGGTTGATTTGATTGAGCGTGGAGCATTGGATTTGACTAAAATCAAAACAATTGTTTTGGATGAAGCTGATGAAATGTTGAGTATGGGATTCAAACAAGATTTGAATAGGATTTTAAACTATACAAACGGAACTCGTAACACTTGGTTGTTTTCAGCTACAATGCCAGAAGAAATTCAGAAAATCATTAATACATATATGTCACCTGATGCTTATAGAGTAAGTGTTGATGTTGACACCTTGATTAATAAAAATATTACACATCAATACGCTGTTGTGAATGGAAGAGAGAAATACAATACCTTGGTTTCTTTTCTAGAACAAAACCCTGATGCACGTGGAATTATTTTTTGTAAGACCCGAGTGGGAGTTCAAAACCTGACAGAGTATTTAAAAGAAGATGAGTTTTCTGTTGGTGGTTTAGAAGGAGAAATGGGACAACGAGATCGAGACAAAGTAATGAGAGCTTTTAAAAATGCAAGTAAGCAAATATTGGTTGCTACTGATGTGGCTGCTCGTGGAATTGATGTAAAAGAGTTGGCTTTTGTTATTCATTATCAATTGCCAGAACAATTAGAATATTATACCCATAGAAGTGGTAGAACTGCAAGAGCTGGAAAGAAAGGGATTTCTTTAGCTTTGGTTACCGCTACTGAATTAGGTCGACTTCGTGAGATAGAAAACGATTTAGAAATAAGAGCGAAACAAATTCAAATATAAATAATAATAAAAACCTGTTTTGTTTCAAAACAGGTTTTTATGTTCTAATGACAAAAGGTGTTAATTTCTTTCTTTTTTTTCCTTTCTTTCAGGCTTTGGTGCATTGTTAAACTCCTCTTCTGTAATATATCCATCTTCGTTTGTGTCAATACTAATGAAATTTTCTTTTAGAGGTCCTTCAACTTCTTCTATAGAAAGTTTTAAATCCCCATCCTTATCAAATTTTTCTAGTAATTCTGCAAATGTTAGTTGCTCTTTTCGTTGGTCGTTATCACGTTGAGCACTAACTGTTGTGATTCCTAAAATTGCAAATGAACCTATTATGATTCCTTTTTTTACTGTGTTTAGCTTTCTCATGTTTTTATTTTAATTGTTATTCAAACTTAGAAATTACATTGATGTAAGTAATTTCTTCTTCATTAAGATGATAAATTTACATTTCTTATTTAGGATAATTCGAATTTTGATTGTTAAATATTTATTAAACACGATGTTATACCAAATGAATTTCAGAGTGGTTGATAATAAATTTGAATTATTTTTTCTTTAAATTAAATAAAAAATATAATCATAGCCGTAGGTTACGGTTCTATTTTATATTGAAATATAAAGGAAATAGAAACTAGTTTAATCAATCATTTTGATATTTATTTGGTGTTATGCCGATTAAACATCAATGCACATTGTTAAATAAATTATTTTTAGTAATGCTTTTAAATTTATAATTGTGTGCAACCACAGTTTTAGATTTCTTAAATTAAGACCGTTGCAAGGTACATGACAAAAACAAAGACCCAAACTTAGGGTGTAAGTCATTGTTTGTTAACTTATTAAGATGTATATTCAAGCCATGAAACTACAAATAACACCTACTTTTGCAGATAGCATTTGTGATTTA
>NZ_JBAHZZ010000185.1:0-14101 GCF_037132785.1 Flavicella sp.
TTATTTTGGCTAAATAAGCCTTACAAGCTTCATCATTTGGTAGTTCTTTTATAAAACTCAGTATATTTTGACCTTGAAAAACATCCATATCTGTTATATTTAAGGACACTAAGATACAGAAACTAAATGACTAACTCAGAAAATTTAAATTCTTACATATGAAAAAATTCATTTTAGCCTTATTTACGATAACCCTAACTACCTCACTAACAGCTCAAGTAAAAACTCCTCAAGCAAGTCCTTCTGGAACAATTATTCAAAAAATTGGAATGACAACCCTTACCGTTAAATACTCACGACCTGGAGTAAAAGAAAGAGCCATTTTTGGTGACTTAGTTCCTTTTGGAGAAATTTGGAGAACAGGCGCTAACGAAAATACAACCATCACAATTGACACTGAAATAACGATAGGTGGACAAGAATTAAAAGCAGGAACTTATGCATTATTTACAATCCCTAATAAAGACTCTTGGGAAATTTTCTTTTATAACGAAACCAAAAACTGGGGAATTCCAAAAAAGTGGGATGATTCAAAAATCATAGCAAAGACAAAAGTAAAATCAGTAGCTATTCCTCTTTCTGTTGAAACTTTAACCCTAGCATTTAACAATATCAAACCAAACGGTGGTGTCTTGAAAATTCTTTGGGACAAAACTTATATCGCCATCCCTTTTGAAGTACCTACCGATAGAATTGTTATGGAAGGAATTCAAAATACCATGAATAATAAACCAGAAACAAATGATTACTTTGCTGCAGCAGTATACTATTTTGAAAGCGGCAAAGATATTCAACAAGCAAAAAAATGGATTGACAAAGCAGTAAAACAACAAAAAGAGAAACCTAAATTTTGGATGATCAGAAAACAATCTCTAATTCACGCAAAATCAGGAGACATAAAAGGTGCAATCAAAGCGGCTAAAAAATCTTTAAAACTTGCACAAGAAGTAAAAAACAAAGCTTATATAAAAATGAACGAAGCATCTTTAAAAGAATGGGAAGCTTTATAAATATATTTTATAAAAAAGTCCGATTGCTTAGGATAATCGGACTTTTGTAGTTTAAAACTTAGCGAAATAGACCTTTCCAATATTCGTATAGATTGCATCATAAATAGCAATACCAAATCTATTTATATTTGATTACCCTGCGCTAGACTACTTCCAAAAGAATACCCAAAACATCCTTCAATATAAATACCACCAGTAATTTTACATCTAATAAACAAACCTAAATCTATAGTAACTTATACCATTTTGACATTCAAATGACGTATTTGATTCGTATTAGACAGCAACCTAGGCAGGAATGAAAATACTTAAACATAACTTCCATTCGGTAGCTTTTAAATCAGGATAATCTAAAAATGACATTAAAATTTTAATGTTATTTTATACTTTTTTTTCTGAGGTAAACAACTGTATCATTATAGCCAACAACATCACAATCATACACCCTAATAGATTTAACCACAAATATGGTAATATGTCAGAAAACCATACTGCAATAATAATTATTTGAGTAATAATTGCCGCATAGAAAACTGCGTTTCCTTTTACATGTTTTATAAAGAAAGCTAATAAAAAGATTCCTAGTACATTCCCATAAAAAACAGATCCAATAATATTTACTAGCTGTATCAAATTATCAAATAAATTAGCAACACACGCTACCATAATAGCTAAACACCCCCAACCAAGTGTAAACCATTTTGTCATTTTCACATAATGATTTTGATCATAATCTTTTGTGACGTTTCTTTTATACAAATCGATCGTAGTTGTAGACGCTAATGCATTTAACTCAGAGGCTGTAGACGACATCGCTGCGGACAAAATCACGGCCAACAGTAAACCAATCAATCCTCTTGGAAGATTGTTCAAAATGAAATAAATAAACACATAATCCTTGTCATTTGTCTCGAGGTTATCGTCTGTTTTAGAAATTATTTTTTTTGCTTCTTCTTTTAGAACTCTGTCTTTTGCGTTTAACTCTTTTAATACCGCAATGTTTTCAGAACTTAAATCCTGATGTAATAATTGTTTTTTATCCTCTTCAATAGCAATATGTTTTTTATTCAATTCTAAATAAGCTGCTTTATTTTCTGAACTCATAACCACCTCAGTTGCTTTCGGATTAAAATTCAACGGAGATGTATTAAATTGATAAAACACAAAAACAAATACCCCTACTAATAAAATAAAAAATTGCATAGGAATTTTTAACAAACCATTAAAGATCAAACCTAGTTGACTTTCTCTTACTGATTTCCCTGACAGGTATCTTTGTACTTGACTTTGATCTGTTCCAAAATATGAGAGCATTAAAAAGGTCCCCCCTAACAAACCTGTCCATATCGTATAACGATTATTCAAATCAAAAGAAAAATCCAATACATCCATTTTTCCACTTGCACCTGCAATTTTAAGAGCTTTTACAAAAGAAATATCCTTTGGCAAATAGTCTAGAATCAAATAAAAAGCAATAAACATTCCAGAAAAAATAATGGCCATTTGTTGTTTTTGAGTTACACTTACAGCTTTGGTTCCACCAGAAACCGTGTAAATAATCACCAACAAACCAATACTGATATTTAACGGAATTAGATCCCATCCCAAAACAGCCGACAATATAATGGAAGGAGCAAAAATGGTAATTCCTGCTGCCAAACCTCTCTGTATTAAAAATAAAATTGCCGCTAACGACCTCGTTTTAAGATCAAAACGCTCTTCCAAAAATTCATAGGCGGTATATACCTTCAATTTGTGATAGATAGGAATAAAAACAAGGCAAATAATGACCATTGCCAACGGCAGACCAATATAAAACTGAACAAAACCCATTCCGTCATTAAATGCCTGTCCTGGAGTAGACAAAAAAGTAATAGCACTAGCTTGAGTTGCCATAACCGACAAACCGATTGTCCACCAGTTTGATTCATTCCCTCCTTTTATAAAATCATTGACATTTTTACTTCCTCTTGTTTTATACGATCCATAAATCACAATAAACAAAAGCGTTCCTATTAAAACAATCCAATCTACAATTTGCATAATTCTTTATATTAAATTGAAAATCGATTCATGATAAGATAAAACACAACTATATAGAGAAGGTTTACTAACAAAACAACTGTATAAATTTTCTTCCATTTATATCTAGAATTTTTCATTGCTTTATTTTTTATAGGATAGTAAATTTGCAAATAATTTATAAGCTCCAGGTACACCAGCTGGCAACTCTCTAAAAAAACTCAAACCTGTATATATATAAATTCCTTTCCCATAAGAAGCGACCAATAAACTTCCTTTTTTCATCGATTCTCCTTTGTCATTCATTCCTAAAATTGGAATATACTCTTTCGACCATTGATTTGGAAAATACAACCCTCTCTCTTGTACCCATCCCTTAAAATCTTCTGTCGTTATTTTATTAGGAGTATTTAATATAGGGTGTTTTTGATCTAAAAATGTAACGACTGCATTTTCATCCGTTACACGATCTCTTGAAATATTTAAAGTATAAGGAGCTCCAACATTGACACCTCTTCTCCCTGCTGTATTGTATTGAACGATTAAACTCCCACCATTTTTCACATATTCTAATAATATTTCTTGTTTGAATTGCAATTCATCTACAGTATTATACGCTCTAATTCCCATAACAATAGCATCGTAGTCGTGAAGATTTTTCAAACTTATATTTTCAGGAAGTATTCGTTTTACTAAATATCCTATCTGTTCTAAACTCTCTGGAACCACATCGCCAGCTCCTTGGATATACCCAATAGTATTTCCTTTTTTCTTAATATCAATTCTTACAACTTTCGCTGAAGAGTACTTTAAAACACTTTGAGTAGGTATATGTCCATAGGCTATCTCAATCAACTCCTTGTCATAAATTTCACCATCAATTTTAACGATTACTGAAATTTCTTCTTCCGATTGATTTTCAGGAGGAGTTACCATAAACTTAAACTCAACTACCTCTCCTCTATTCTCTATCTTAAATAAAGTAGATTTAGGACTCACAGACCAACCTTTTGCATAGGTGAGTTCTACCGTTCCTTCAATATCGTCAGTTCCAGCTCTTAAACTAACAACCACCTCTTTTGATTTATTCGTTGCAAAAACCAATACTTCATCTTTTAGAGAAGCTGTTACTTTAGGCAAAACCTCAAAAGGTTGATACAACTCTCCTTTAGCTCTTTTTGCATATCTATACACTACATCTTTTGTAAATACTATAAGGGTTCCTTCTATAAGCAATTCAAAACTTATTTTTATATTTCTCGGTGTATTAGGCAAACCAATCAATCCTTGATCTTTTACCGTATACATCCCAATTGTCCCTACATCATTTAACCAATATGGGCTCGTCAGATTTTCATTTTCCAACGATATTTCCCCTTTAAACAATCGTTTATTATTCGAAATTAATTTTTCGTTTTTAACTTCTTTCTTATCTGAAGGATGGTAAACAATAGTCTGCAATTTTATATCCGCAGTTGACCTATTTAAAACCTCCATTGAAACGGTAACTTTTCCATTTGGTGTTGTAGCACTAATATTTGCAGAAGCCTCTAAATACAATCCTGCACAGGCATAAATAATATCAGTCAATTCCTTTTCTTTTGATTTTTTCCAATATAAATCTTCAATTTTGTTTACCATCTTATAAGCTCTCATCAAATCAGGTAAATGAACGGATGGATCTCTAAAGTTAAAATTCTGTAAAATAGGTTGTACAATTTTCTCTATCTCTTCACCACCTTTTACTCTGTTCCAAGAAGTATCAATTCCAGAAAAAATATTAGATTTATATTTTGGAAAGTCTCCTTTTAAAAGCTCAACATATTCATTTTCAGACCCCCGTACTGATAACCTTCCAAAACCCTGACATAAATGTTGACTACTTGCTAAAGCAGAAATTTCATTATTTGACATTCCTTTTTGAGGATAATAAACACCAATATCAAAACTCAACAACTTATCCTTGTTCGCTTTATTAAATTTCTCATGACTACCATAAAACCGCCATGAAGTATTAAAAAACAATCTACTTGGTTTCCATATATCTACATAACCCAATTGCTCTTTATATTTTGTAGGATCTGCTGCCAAGTCAAACGCTTCAACACTCAGCATAGCAGAGGCTGTATGGTGACCGTGTGTAGTTCCAGAAGTTCTGTGATCAAATCTATTGATAATAATATCTGGCTGCAAGCTTCGAATAGCCCAAACAACATCAGCCAAAACCTTTTCTTTATCCCAAATTTCTAAAGTTTCATCTGGGTGTTTAGAGTAACCAAAATCGTTTGCTCTTGAGAATCGTTGTTCTCCACCATCTACATTCCTTGCTGCCAAGAGTTCTTGAGTTCTTATCACGCCCAGAGATTCTCTAATTTCTGGACCTATTAAATTCTGTCCTCCATCCCCTCTTGTTAAAGACAAGTAAACAGTTCTAGCTTTTACCTCATTTGAAAAATAAGAAATCAATCTCGTATTTTCATCATCTGGATGTGCAGCAATATATAAGACAGTCCCTAAAAAATTAAACTTTTCTAACTTTTCAAATATTTGATTTGAAGATAACTTTTTTGGAGCTTGCGCAGTTATTGATTGGCAAACAGCAAAATAAGTTACAAATAACAACAAGTACCTCATTTAGTTTTAACTATTTTTTCAAATTTACTCTAATTTTTTAGATCACAATACACCTGTAAATAATATTAACTTTTTCTTTATTCCTAAAAGGATAAACAAAAAAAGCGGCAAGAATTATCTCTTGCCACTTTTATTAATTTATTTTTTTCTCTAATGTCTTCCTAAAGAATATTGCAGTCCTAAAGTAAAATTAAATTGAGAATCCATTTGAATACCCTCTACAAACTGGTATAAGGGAATTCCAAATTCACCAGCTAATCTCAACCCCTTTAAAGTTTCTTTAAAAAAAGCAAAATTACCACCTACAGAAATATCTAACTGCTGTCTTCCTGAATTGGAAGTATCAAAAACAGTTGCCATCATAGGATTCATAAATGAAGCATCTGCACCATCTAAAGATTGTATATAATCATAATTTAACCTTACAGAAGCACTTGTGCTTTTAGAAAAACTATAAGCTGTCCAAAAAGTTGTATTCCATTTATCTCCAAAAGAATATCCTTCTAAATTTTCACCTATTCTACATAAATAGCTTGTTTGAAAACCGTATGACATCGTATTGTATTGTTTTAAATATGTTGCACCTAAATTAACATCATAAGTACCTGATCCCAATTGCATTGCATAACCCAACCTTGTTTCGTTTGGTTCTGACATCGGAGTAACTCCTGTTTCAGTTAAGCTTCCTGTAGGGAAAGACACTCCCAAATTTAAATGCAATGTTTCTCTATCCATATTAAACAACTGATATAGCGCTCCTATCTTAAGATCTCCAAACCCTTGTGACTCTGTATCAAATTCTTTCATCTTAGTTTTTAAACCCATTTCACTCTGCAAAATATTCCCCATGGCATACAAAGTAATTTTATCCGATGGAGCATACATTAGCCCTAACATATGCATATTCATAGTCATCTCTTTAGGAGCAACCATATATCCTTCTTCTATAATATTTTCGCTACTGATAGATGTATCACCTGAAAGATTCCCGCTCATTTCCATATTCATAAAACGATAAGAAACCATCAATCCACCTTTGTGATGCACATGATCTCCCATTACTCCAATAGGTGCATGTCCGTCTGCTCTTCCTGATGTCCATTTTTTATTCTGTGAATTTATCTGCTGTACAAACAAGCACAGTCCCACTATTAGCAATTGTATATTTAATTTCATTTTCTATATTTTTATTAAATTTTCTGTATTTTTTATCACAATCCCAATTAGCCCAAAATAGCGTATCCATATTCCCTAAATTTGGTATAAGGAGCATATTTATGACCTCAACAGAAATTAATCGATTTATCGGAATTTACTTTTCATCAATAATTACATTGAATAAAAGGCAATATTATCCTTCGAACCATATTTATTAAATACAGAAGAAACCATAGATATTTATCTTTTTGGAAGTGTGATATATATCTCAATTCAAAAATGAATTGAGTTTTTTCCAGCAGGTTATGCTGAATCGAATTTAAGTTATAGAAAGTGGTGGTCTAAAAATCAAATTCACTCGATGTATAGGTACTCCAGAAGCAGTACTCCAATAATGATAAGTAAAACATTTGATATTTTTATAAACAACCTTGTTTTCACAAATAGGTGCTATGGGGTATTTACTAAAATCGATCTTAGGGACAGAACTCTTATGATTATGATTTTGATGAGAAGTAGCTTGAGATACTTTATTCAATTCCTTTTGCAGATAACACTTACCATTACAAGCCAAAGCAGGTTTGTCTCTGTTTTCACAAAGTATGGTAGCTATATATTCATAATTTGCATAATATTCAATTATAGGCATTATAGGTCGCATCATAGCCACCATATAAAGCATATAAAAAAACAAAGCTGCAAATTCTTTTTTCATCTTAAATGTAAAATTATTGTTTTTTATTCAATTATAAAAATTGCCCAATACCAAATAAGATAGCATACAAAAAAGTACTTAATGCTACCAATTTTAATTCAGGATCTAACTTTATAACCTCTGTATTTTTAGTGACTCTTATAAAATGCATTGCAATTGGAATAAAAGCAATCAAAAACAAAAACTGAAATGCACTTCTATAATCTGAAATAACATAAACCAAAGATGAGATAAATGCTAAAATCAAAAGAGAATAATGATATTGTTTGGATTTACCCTCCCCTAACTTTACGACTAAGGTGTTTTTACTTGACAAAATATCAGATGCTCTATCTCGCATATTATTAAGATTCAACACTGCGGCACTTAAAAAACCAACAGAAAATGCAGGTAAGAAAGTAATTGATTCTATACTTTTAGTATACAAAAACAAACTACCTACAACACTTAACAATCCAAAAAACAAAAAGACAAAAACATCTCCAAGTCCACTATACCCATAGGCTTTATTACCCATGGTATATTTTATGGCTGCCGCTATACTCGCAATTCCTAAAAAAAAGAACAATACTGAATATCCAAAATCTTCAACTCCGAAAGAAACATAGATCAATACTAGTGCAAGTATCAAAGTAAAAACAATTGTAATATAAATACCTCGAAGCATTTGTTTGGCTGTTATCACACCACTTTGCAAAGCTCTCTTTGGTCCTATCCTATTTTCATTGTCGGTTCCTTTAACGCCATCACCGTAATCGTTGGCAAAATTAGAAAGAACCTGAAATCCAATCGTTGTTAAAACTGAAAGTACAAAAATCCAAATATCAAATACTTGATTTTTATGAGCCAAACAACCTCCTAAAATTATTCCTGATAACGATAATGGCAAGGTTCTTAATCGAGCCGCTTGAATCCAATGTTTCATCATTTTTTTATTATGAAATTACTCCAGAACCCGCTAAGTCATCATCTAAATACCAAGCTACAAATTGGCCTTCTGTAATTGCAGATTGCGCATTTTCAAATTCTACATAAAGCCCTGATTCAACTTTGTGCAAAATTGCTTTTTCCAAAACTTGTCGGTATCTAATCCTAGACCTCACATTCATGCTTTCACCATCTTTCAATGCTAAATCTTCACGAATCCAGTGTAATTCTTCATTAGACACAAATAATACTTTTCGGTATAATCCAGGGTGATTTTTTCCTTCACCCGTGTAAATAACGTTTTCTACAACATCTGTATCAATCACAAACAAAGGTTCTATAGTTCCACCTACAGCCAATCCTTTTCTTTGACCTTTGGTAAAATAATGTGCTCCTTGATGTTTGGCTACTGTTTTCCCATCTGTAATAGCATATTTGAATTTAGCTCCAAAAAAGCTCAATTCTTCTTCTTTTGAACTGAATTCAGGAATTTCTCTATGATACAATTCAGATTCTTTAGAAATAGTGACTATAACTCCTTCTTTGGGTTGTAATTTTTGTTGTAAAAATTCAGGCAAACGAACTTTCCCTATAAAACATAACCCTTGAGAATCTTTTTTATCAGCCGTAATTAAATCCATTTCTTTGGCAATCTCTCTAACTTCAGGTTTTGTTAATTCTCCTATTGGAAATAATGCTTTTGATAATTGTTGTTGAGATAATTGACACAAAAAGTAGGATTGATCTTTATTCGTATCCGTTCCTGCTAAAAGTTGATAAACCTCCTCTCCGTTTACATCTAATATTCCCTTTCTACAATAATGTCCTGTAGCCACATAATCAGCACCAAGCTCCATTGCTATTTTCATAAAGACATCAAATTTAATCTCTCTATTACATAAAATATCAGGGTTGGGTGTACGTCCCTTTTCATATTCTCGGAACATATAATCTACAATACGATCTTTATATTCTCCACTTAAATCAACTACTTGAAAAGGAATTCCCAATTTTACAGCAACAATCATTGCATCATTACTATCCTCTAACCAAGGACATTCATTGGATATGGTTACAGAGTCATCGTGCCAGTTCTTCATAAACAAACCGATAACTTCATATCCCTCTTTTTGTAATAAGTAAGCAGCAACACTACTATCTACTCCTCCAGAAAGTCCTACAACAACACGTTTCATTTTTTCGAAATTTAAAGACTGCAAAGATACGGAATACTATTTGAAAAAAAAGTATCTAAACAGTAAGCTAAATTACGGCTATCCTCTATTATTCCTTTTTCAACACTTTAACTCTTTTAAAGAAATAAGTTCTTTTTCTGATTTTTTATTCGATTCATCAAAACCAGTCAATAGATCTTCCATATACCCCCAACGATTTACTCAAAACATTGCATTTAATTTAGACCAATTTTAATGCATGATTTTAAACAAAAGTTCCTTCAATAAATCATTTTGAGAGATTGAAGCTCCTACACCTTTACTTTTGACATCAGCATCTCTTAAAAGCCCTATTACTTGAGAAACTTTTCGCATCGGGTAATTTCTTGAAGCACTCACATAATCATTGACAAAATAAGGACTCACTCCAAGATTCTTTGCCACGTTAGATTTTGATTTATCTTGCAAACCGTGATACATTAAAAGCTGTGTGAAATAACTATTCAATAGAGAAACCGTCATCACTGTAGGATTACTTTTAGGATTGTTAGAAAAATAATTAATTATTTGATTCGCCTTTACTACGTTTTTATTTCCTACTGCTTTTCGAAGTTCAAAATTATTAAAATCTTTACTAATTCCTATATTCTCCTCAATGTGATCAGGACTTATAATAGTACCCTCAGGTAAAATTAGAACCAATTTATCTAACTCGTTGCTGATCTTACTTAAACTCGTTCCTAAAAATTCGACTAACATTTGTGCCGCTTTAGGTTCCATCTGATAGTTTTTTCCATTCAGTACCTTTCTAATCCAATCGGAAACTTGGTTTTCATATAATTTTTTACTTTCAAAAACAACTCCTACTTTAGAAACTATTTTATGCAATTTTTTACGTTTATCTAAAGTCTTGTATTTATAATTCAAAACCAATACAGTAGTGGGCTGAATATTTTCTACATAAGAAACCAATTTTTCAATAGTCCTGGAAAGTTCTTGTGCTTCTTTCACAATAATAACCGTTTTATCTGCCATCATTGGAAAACGCTTTGCCTGTGATATAATTTCATCTACAGTTACATCTCTTCCGTACAAAACAACTTGATTAAAGCCTCGTTCTTCTTCCGAAAGTACATTCTGCTCAATATAATCTGAAATTTTATCTATATAATACGTTTCCTCCCCCATCAATATGTATATGGGTTTAGCATTCCCTTTTTTGATGTCTGATACAATCTGATTTACCTCATTCATTCGTATACACTTTATAAGTAAAAGCCCCTTGCTTCTCCTTTAAAAAACCTTAATTTTGTTTTATGATAATTTTAAACTTGCCTCCTTGCAAATTCAAAATCAAAAATAGCGAAAATAAGCGATTGATTTTTGATAACCTCAGAAAAAAATATATTGTTCTTACCCCTGAAGAATGGGTAAGACAACACTATGTTTCTTATTTGATAAACGAAAAAAAATATCCTGAATCTATCATTGCTATTGAAAAACAACTAACCATTAACGGTCTTAAAAAAAGAACCGATATCTTAATTTTCAACAAAAATGGATTGCCTGACATAATCGTAGAATGTAAGGCTCCTTCAGTAAAAATAACACAAAGTACTTTTGATCAAATTGCACGATATAATTTAAAATTAAATGCAAAGTACCTCGTTGTTACTAATGGACTTTCTCATTTCTATTGTCAAATAGACAAAAAAAAAGAAGTTTATACATTTTTAAAAGACATACCTTCCTATAAATAATACAATTCTAATTTTTTTACGTTTTGATAGTTTAAATTTCTCAGTTATTTAAAGTATTTTTGCAACCGAAGTTTCTAATAATTCTTACAACTTCTTCTAAGGAAAAATTAAATGAAAATTGCGGTAGTCATCTTAAACTGGAATGGTAAAAAATTGCTTGAACAATTTTTACCTTCGATAATAAAATTCAGCAAGAATGCAGATATTTATATTGCAGACAATGCTTCTACTGACAAATCTATTTCTTTTGTAAAGAAAAAATTTCCCGTAATCAATATTATTTCTAATCCTGAAAACGGTGGTTATGCAAAAGGGTATAACGACGCATTAAAAAAGATTGATGCTCCTCTATACGCTTTGGTAAACTCTGATGTTGAAGTTACAGAAAACTGGCTGCAACCGATACTACAAGAATTCAAAAACAATCCGAAAACAGCTATTGTACAACCTAAAATTCTTGATTACAAAAACAAAGATAAATTTGAATATGCTGGAGCAGCAGGTGGCTATCTTGACTTGTTAGGCTATCCATATTGCAGAGGACGAATTTTTAATGTATTAGAGAAAGACAAAGGGCAATACAACGACACATCACTAATTAACTGGGCTTCTGGTGCTTGTTTTTTTATCAAATCTGAGATCTACCATCAACTAAATGGCTTTGATGAAGATTATTTTGCACATCAAGAAGAAATTGATTTATGCTGGCGAGCAAGCAACCTCGGTTATGATATAAAATATGTGGGAACATCTACTATTTATCATATTGGAGGTGCAACATTAGATGAATCTAATTCTTACAAAACCTTTTTAAACTTTAGGAACAGTCTATATTCTTTAGTAAAAAACTTACCTTCCAACAAAGTATTTGTATTTGTTCTTTTAAGAATGATTTTAGATGCAATTGCTGGTTTTCGTTTTATACTTCAGGGAAGACTCTCCCATATGATCGCCATCATCAAATCACATTTTAGTTTTTATGGCAATCTGAGAAAAATGCTTTCAAAAAGAACCTTTAAGCACAATAATTTAAAATACTACAACACAACTAGTATTGTTTGGAGTCATTTTATTTTGAATGTCAGTAAGTCTAAAAAACTAGAAAACTAGAGCACATCTAAGCTTCCTTTTCCCTCTCTTAACACTATTGGCTCATCTCCTGTCAAATCAATCACGGTAGATGCATGATTATCACCATAACCGCCATCTATAACTAAATCTACTTTAGACTGCCATTTTTCATAAATTAACTCAGGATCCGTAGTATATTCTAAAACTTCATCTTCATCATATATCGATGTAGATACAATTGGATTACCTAACAAAGAAACTAACTCAACTGCAATTCTATTATTTGGGACACGTATTCCAACAGTTTTTTTATTCTTAAAAGAATTTGGCAAAGTTTTACTCCCTGGTAAAATAAAAGTATAAGCACCCGGTAAAGCTCTTTTTAAAAGTTTAAAAGTAGAACTATCTATTTGTTTTACATAATCTGATAAATTACTCAAATCCTTACATATAAAAGAAAAATTAGCTTTATCAAGTTTTACTCCTTTAATCTGAGCAATCTTTTGCAAAGCACTTTTATTTGTAATATCACAACCCAAACCATATACCGTATCTGTAGGATAAATAATCAAACCACCGCTCTTTAAAACGTCTACTGCTTTCTGGATTACTCTTGGGCTGATATTCTTTTCGTATATTTTCACTAATTCGGACATAATCGTATTCTTTATATATTACAAAAGTAATCATTAAATATTTTGTTTCTATTGCTGTGTTTTTTATAATTTTACAAAAACTACTTATTCTTTGGGTAAAATAAGCCGTAACAATCTACAATATCAAAGGAAGACACTCCCGTTTGTAACAAGCCTTTGCAATTGCTAAATCTAAGATTTCTTGCGATCAAAATTACAGAGGTACTTTGTTAGGTGTCTGGATTTATGCGCTGGCTTATCCTTTCACAAATATGTGGTTAGTGAATAACGTATGTGGCGAACTTACCAAATTGACATCAAATTTTAAAGATGACTCAACTCTCGAACTCGCATTATGAATTCTAAAAGAAATTTGCCAACCTTCGTTTAAAGAAACCAACAATGTTGTTGTTGAGTTTTCTTGATAAACAATTTCAATTAATCTAGATGATAATTTTAGTTTAGGAATCTTTGCCTTTGGTTTTACTCTTTTAAACGGTAAATTCGTAGTTCCGTGTAAATTATAAACTTGAATTTCAACTTTTTTATTACCTTTTATAACTTTCTAAAAATCTTGATTTCCAATTAAGTATTGTACCAAGTTTTCTACTACAATATTAGAGTTTTCTTTGTCCAAACGAAGCGATTTTTTTCTAAAAGCATCTAAAATAGGTATCTATACAACCTGGCGCATGTTTTCAATTGAAGTCCATTTTGTTGCTTTGTCTTTTGCCCTCAAATCAGTGAGCATATCAAATATAGGATTGGCTTCTTGAAAGTAATTCTTAGAACAAGAAACGCCTAACCATTTTTCTCCAAAATCGATTTTCTTTGATAATCTAGAATGTATAATACCATTTTAACATTCAAATGACGCATTAAATTCGTTTCTTTTTCATTCATATTTCACACAAAAACAAAACCGTAATGGGGCTATGCTTCTGTTTTTATTGCTTATCTGAATAAAAAATATTCCAAATTATTATTACGTCAT
>NZ_JBAHZZ010000003.1:0-19837 GCF_037132785.1 Flavicella sp.
TTATTTGGAGTAAGTAAAAAAGCTAAGTTTGGACAATCAAAACCAATCAACACGCAAAGTATTCAAAAAGAATGGCGGAAAGTGATAGAACAAAACCAACAAGAAATAAAAGACCTATTTAATTATGGAAAAATAGAAGATTGGGTTGAGTGTAGAACGCTAATGGAAAATGATTTTACTTTTGAAAATGAAATCTATGAGTTATTAATCAACTGGTTAACAAGTATAGATTGGAAAGATGAAAAAGAAGTAAAATCCTTATTTTATTATACTGAAATCGTTTCAAATAGTGATTATAAACCAAATCCTTTAGTCCTTCTCAAATACCACAAACAACTCCAAGAAACATTAAAAAAACTCATAGGGAAATCAGATTTTATAATTATTTCTGGCGTTAATAGTTCTAAATATAGTACGTTAATAGACAATATAATTAAACTATATTTTTACCATACATCACATTCTTGGAAAAATAAAAATCATGTTGAGCAATATGATATAGATAGAACGGAAATGGCAAATTTAATTCCCGAATATATTAAGGCTTATTTAGGAGGCATATCTATTTTGGTGATTTCTGTTTTAAAGTGCAATAGTGCTCCAATTAATACGTATGCTGATTTGGTTTTGTTTTATATGAAAAATGATAAAAGCATAGAGCAATATTGCCCTTTAGCATCCGAGTTATTTAGTAAATACAATGAGCCAAGTGACTTTTTTTATAAGAATGCTTCAAAAATAACAGCATTAGTGTTGAAGAATGATTTATCAGATAAGGAAATTACTTATTTCACGAAAAATGTTTTGCTTAGTCAATTAGGTATTACAAATAAAGAAGATACTATACAGAAGTTGGAAAAACATTTAGAAAAAATAAAAGATAATCCGAAGGTAGCTAAACATATTGTAAATACGTATGAAAAGGATTTGATAGAAACCTCTACAAACTGGCATGAACTATATGCTAAAAAAGAAAACACAGCAATACGTAGGATAGCAGTATCAAAATCCACAGCCCAAAGTGCCAAAATGGTATTAAAATCATACCCAAATAATATAGAAGCCAGAGTATTAAAAAATCTTCTTGAAAAAGCAATTGAATTTAAAAACAAACCAAAAGTTTACAATCTTAACAACAAACCAATAACCATTTTTAAAGATTTACATTTTAAGTTTTTAGTAATTGAAGAACTAATGTATAAGCAAAAAGTATTATTACCTTTTTTTGATTTACATATTTTTGCAAAAGAGTATACCGCAAAAGAGATTGAAACGGATGCGTATGAAGTAATCCCAGAAGTAAAAAAATATTTTAGAAATTTAGAAATTCCAGAAAATTTACTTAAAAAAGTAAAAATATTACATCAAGACAGTGGGCTTGATGGAGGCTCAGAATTTATATACCAAATGTATTCTAATTGGGATCCTGGTGCAGGAGATGAAGTTTTTAAAGTAAGTAATAAAGCTATTTATGATTTAGATTTATTACCAAATTTAAAAGAAATAATTGGTTTGGAAAACAGTAACCCAAGTAACAAACTAAAAAAAACATTGAAAGATAGAAATGTAAAACTTACAAATGAAGAATGATATTTATCAAAAAGCAATCTATCTACATAAGATGAAGTTCATATTAGAGTTCCCAAAAAAATATTAAAAAACACAAATCGAGTTTATACAAAGAATGAAAAGCTTAACTATTAAAACGCAAAAAAAGGCAACCGTTAACAAAAAATATAGTTAATTCTGGCTAATTACTAACTTCAAAGTTTGTTTTGTGCTTATAAAGCAAGTGCTAAATCCGAAGTTATTGTATTTTCATTCAGCACTAACCATATTCAAGTCGGTTGCCCACAATTAAAAAAAATCGATGTCAGAATTAACGATTTGGAGCAATCTTAACGACGCTTCATCTATTCCATATAAAGAAGTAATATTCGCTTCAATAATTTCAATAATACTGGCTTTTATAGCAACTATGATTGAGAATCGAAAAGTTATTAATAGAGTTGCTGGATTTTTGGGGATTTCAGGCAAATTTGGAGATGAGAACCTATTTTCGATGTCTTTAAACTCTAAAGAGGTTTAATATATTTATTTGAGAGATATAAGAAATCAATTGACTTATCACGGATGGGTAAAATCATTTTCCGAAAATGACAATATTTCTGAAATAAGGTTGTGTGATGTGGCTGTTTACAATTATTCAGACTCTAAATATCTCTATGAGGTTGGAGAAATATATTTATCTTTAAACAAAAAAGAAATAATAATCGACTTAGCAAATATAGAAAACGATGGACAAGAAAAGACCGAACAAGAGCAACAACAATAATCAAGGAGAAGCAAAAAGCACTTCCAATAAACCAAAACCGACAGTTAGTAGCGTGAATACTAAACCACCACCATCTCCGAAAAAATAAAGCGAAAGTTATCCCTCAACTTGAACATTGAGCGGAAAATAACTGTGGGCAACAAAGAACTGTGGTAAAAAACAAATAAATTTTGATTAATTCACTTGTAAAGTACTTCTATAATTTTGATCGTAAGGAATTCTAGATTTAGCAATTACAAAGGCTTGTTTCAAGAGCTTATTACAAACCGCTATTAACGCTAACTTTTTACTCTTTCCCTTTTGCTACAATCCTATCATAAAGTGTCTTACAAGCTTGGTTATAGTTTAGCTTTCTATTATGTCGATTTTCCTTAAAATTCATTATTTAAATTAAGCATAATTATAAAATCTAATTTATCTTTGCTTCAAACCCAATAAAAAAAATATATGAGATTTTTTAGATTTTTACTTTTAAATATTGTAGCCCTGCTTTTTGCAACCTCAAATTTAAGTGCACAAGATGGAGGAATGTGGATTCCGTCGTTGGTGAAACAACTTAATATTGATGATATGCAAGATATGGGTCTTAAGTTAACTGCCGATGATTTATATAGCATTAATAATTCGAGTATAAAAGATGCAATCGTACATTTTGGAGGTGGTTGTACTGCAGAAATGATTTCTAATCAAGGATTAATGTTGACAAATCACCATTGTGGATACGGAAAAATTCAGGCACATTCTACATTAGAAAACAATTATCTGAAAGATGGATTTTGGGCTATGAACAAGAATGAAGAACTCTCAAATCCAGGGTTGACAGCAACGTTTATTATTAAAATAGAAGATGTAACAAATGAGATTCTTTTGGGTGTAAATCCAGAAATGACTGAAGTAGATAGAGGAACTCAAATATCAAAAAATATTGTAATTCTGAATTCAATTATCAAAATAGAAAAATATCAAAACCTAAAAGTGAAACCTTTTTTTAATGGTAATCAGTATTTTGCTATTATTACCGAAACTTATAAAGATGTTAGACTGGTAGGGGCACCACCATCAATGATTGGCAAGTTTGGATCAGACACAGATAACTGGATATGGCCACGTCACACGGGAGATTTTTCTCTATTTAGAATTTATGCATCAACAGAAAATAGACCTGCAGAATATTCTGAAGAAAATATTCCTTATAAGCCCAAACACTTTTTACCAATATCTTTAGATGGAGTTCAAGAAGGTGATTTTACGATGGTTTATGGTTTCCCTGGTCGTACACAAGAATATTTACCTTCGGTGGCTATTAAGCAAATCAAAGATGTAATCAACCCAGCAAGAATAGAGATAAGAATCAAAGCTCTTAAGATTGTAGATAAAGAAATGAGAGCCGATGAAGAAATTAATATTCAGTACGCATCTAAATATGCTGGAATTGCTAACTACTGGAAAAAGTGGATAGGAGAAAACAAAGGTCTTGAGGTATCAGGTGCAATTTCTAAAAGGGAAAAGTACGAGGTAGAATTGATGGAAAATATAAATTCAAACCCTATATCAAAAGCAAAATATGGTAATTTACTTTCTGACTTTGATAAGTATTATTCCGAATTCGAAAAGTACAATCTGGCACACAATTATTATAGCGAAATTGTTTATAGAAATGTAGAAATACTAAAAGTTTCTTCGGTACTGTACCGTCTAGTAAATAAATACGAAGAAGCAGGAGATAAAGCAGATGAATATTTTACTACAATGAAACCTGAGATAGATAACTATTTGAAAGGTTTTTATAAGAACTATAATTCTGACGTTGATAAAAAAGTATTTACAACCCTTATTCAAGAATATGTAGAAGGTATTGATAAATCTTTCTTGCCTGAATATTTGGTAGAAGAAATAGACGATTATAATAATAATTATACCAAATTATCTGATAAAGTATTTGCCAAATCAGCGTTGGTAAATGATACAGATATGTTTATGTTATTGTCTAAATCACCATCATCGGCAATTGCTAAAATAAAAAAAGATCCTGCATACAAAATAGGAGTGAGTATGATAAAAGCCTACAATGAAAAGGTAAAACCTAAATACTCAGAGATTAATGCCGAAATTAAAAAATTACAACGTATATATATGGCTGCTCAAATAGAGATGATGCCAAACAAAAAGTTTTATCCTGATGCAAATAGTACTCTAAGGATTACTTGGGGTAAAGTAGATGGATACGAGCCAAAAGATGGTGTATATTATTATCCTAAAACGTACTTGGACGGAATAATGGAAAAATATATACCCGGAGACTATGAGTTTCATGTTCCTGAAAAGTTAAGAAAAATATACGAGGAAAAGGATTTTGGTATTTATGCTGAAAACGGAAAAATACCAGTCGGATTTATTGGAACAAACCACACTACAGGGGGTAATTCTGGTAGCCCTGCATTAGATGCTCATGGTAACCTTATTGGATTAAATTTTGATAGAGTATGGGAAGGAACAATGAGCGACTATAACTATGATGCTAAGATTTGTAGAAATATTATGGTTGATGTAAAGTACATTTTATTCATTATTGATAAGTATGGTGACGCTAAATATCTATTAGATGAAATGAAACTTGTAAGACCAAAAACAACTTTGATAGTTGACTAATTGATTTTATTTTTTTACAAGTCTACATTACTTCAAATTTTTGTAGCTTTATCAGAAAAAATAGACTACCTACAACAACCATTTATTAGTCAACTGGTTTACAGTCTTTTTAATTAGATGGTTGTTATGTATTATGTTGACAATAATTATTTAAACCCATGAGTTCGGACAATATATAATGCTAAATGAATTTCAGATTGGTTGATAATAAATTTGAATTATTTTTTTCTTTAGATGAAATAAATAATATAAGAGCATAGCCTAGTTACGGTTCTATTTTATATTGAAATATAAAGGAAATAGAAACTAATTTAATCAATCATTTTGATGTTTATTTGGTCTAATCACAGTTTTTAAGCAAGTAGATGACACTAATAGAAAAATAAAGAAACAAGGAGCTAATGGAGGTAAATTGAAAGCCAGATGGGGATAATTTAATGACTCTTCACAATAAAAGTATGACTCTTCCATGTGTCTTAAGGCAAATTTTATCAAGTAGATCTCTTCCTTAGTTAAATCACAAAACACCAATCTTTTTCACATAAAAAGAAGTTATTACCAAGACTATTCATATATTAACATTAAATTTGTTCATTCTTTTACAAACTAATTTTACAAATAATATATGCCTAAAATATCAAAAAAAGGAATTTTAACACCCGAGTCACCCATCAGAAAATTGGTTCCTTTTGCTGAGGCTGCGAAAAAGAAAGGAATCCATATTTATCACTTAAATATTGGACAACCAGACATAAAAACACCTAAAGTAGCACTCGACGCAGTTCGTAACAATACCATTGATATTTTAAGTTACTCTTCTTCTGACGGATCTGAAACTTATCGCGAAAAATTAGTTACATACTACGCAAAAAACAACATTCATATTCATAAAGAAAATATTATTGTAACAACTGGTGCTTCTGAAGCTTTATTATTTACAATTGCTTCTATTACGGATCCACATGATGAAATTATAATTCCAGAACCTTTTTACGCAAACTATAATACTTTTGCTATTACTAAAGGAGTAAACGTAATTCCAGTTACTTCTACTATTGAGAATAATTTTGCTTTGCCTAATATTTCTGCTTTTGAAAAGGTTATTACAAACAAAACCAAAGCAATCTTAATTTGTAACCCTGGAAATCCTACAGGTATTGTTTATTCTAAAAAAGACATACAACAACTTAAAAATCTAGCAATAAAACACGATTTATTTTTAATTGCAGATGAAGTATATCGTGAATTTGTATATGACGGAGAAGAACATCATTCGATCTTAAGTGAAACTGGAATCAACCAGCATGCAATTATGATTGACTCTGTCTCAAAAAGGTATAGTATGTGTGGTGCTCGTATCGGTTGTGTTATTTCTAGAAATAAAGATTTTTTGTTTACGGTCATGAAAATGGCACAGTCTAGATTAAGTCCTCCAACCTATGCGCAAATTGCTGCTGAAGCGGCATTAGAAACTCCTCAACATTATTTTACTGAAGTTGTAGAGGAATACACACAAAGAAGAAATATTTTAATAAAGGAACTAAAAAAACTAGACAGAGTTACCGTTTTTACTCCTAAAGGAGCTTTTTATTGTATAGTTCAACTTCCCGTAAATGATACTGATATCTTTGCGCAATGGATGCTGGAAAACTTTTCTGACAAGAACGAAACCATTATGGTAGCACCTGCTAGTGGGTTTTATTCAACAAAAAACATTGGCAAGTCACAAATTAGAATTGCCTACGTACTAAATCAAAAAGACTTAATTCGTTCAGTGGAAATTTTAAAACTTGCTTTACAACAATATCAAGAAGAAAACATCTAATCAACTCTATGCAAATACAACATAATATTTCATTAAAAAACTTCAATACATTTGGAATTGATGTAAATGCTGAAAGTTATGTTTCTGTTAAATCCATCTCTGAGCTACTAGAAATCTTAAAATTAAAAAAAGAAATCTTTATACTAAGTGGTGGTAGTAATTTACTGTTTACTAAAGACATTAATAAACTTGTAATTCACCTTAACACTAAGGGAATTGAAGATCAGGAATTAAATAAAAATGAAGTATTAATCTCTGTTCAAGCAGGTGAAAATTGGCATGATTTTGTTCTTTGGTGTATCTCCAAAAATTATGGTGGTCTTGAAAATTTATCTTTGATTCCTGGAAATGTTGGCTCCTCTCCTATTCAAAATATTGGTGCCTATGGTACAGAAGTAAAAGACACCATTTATAAGGTAAAAACAATTGAAATAAATACGAGTATCAGCAAAACATTTAAAAACTCTGATTGTAATTTTGGGTATAGAAACTCAATTTTTAAAAACGAACTAAAAGGAAAATATATTATTACTGAAGTTGTTTTTAAATTGACAAAAAACAATCATTCCTTAAATTATTCTTACGGTGCTATTCAATTTGAATTGGATTTAAAAAAAATCACGAGTCCTAATTTAAAGGATATCAGTGATGCAGTAATTTTCATTAGAAACACTAAACTCCCCAATCCTAATGAAATTGGAAATTGTGGAAGTTTTTTTAAAAATCCTATAATTTCGATTCAGGACTTTTCCAAATTAAAGAAAAAATATCCAGAAATCCCTTCTTATATCGTTTCAGATAAAGAAGTAAAAATCCCTGCTGGTTGGCTTATAGAACAAAGTGGCTTTAAAGGCAAAAGAATCGGAGAAACGGGCTCTCACAAAAATCAAGCATTGGTATTGGTTAATTATGGAAATGCCACGGGTAAAGAAGTGTATGCACTTGCACAAAACATCCAAAAAACAATTTATGAAAATTTCGGTATGCCACTAGATATCGAAGTAAATGTAATATAAACACATTTACCCATGGAAAAATCACTAATAAAAAAAATAATTATCGTTGGAGGTGGTCCAGCAGGTATGATGGCAGCTTTGGAGCTAAGCAAAAACCATGAAGTACATCTTTACGAAAAAGGAAAGACTCTCGGAAGAAAATTTTTAGTTGCTGGTAAAGGTGGCTTTAACCTAAGTAATAGCTTAACTGGGCAAAATTTAATTTCCAAATATTCACCTACATCTTTTTTCACTCCTATCTTAAATAACTTCGATTCCTGCTCCACTAGAAATTGGCTAAAAGACCTAGGAATAAATACCTTTATTGGATCTAGCGGAAGGATATTCCCTATAAAAGGGATCAAACCTATTGAGGTGTTAAACGCTATAAAAGATAGACTTTTAGAAAAAAACGCAACGATTCATTTTGAACATGAATTCATTGACTTTACCGAAAATGAAATTATTTTTAAAACAATTGATGGTTCCACCACCACCATGATTTTTGACAAATGTATATTTGCACTTGGTGGTGCTTCTTGGTCAGCGACAGGATCCAAGGGAGATTGGCTCCCCGTTTTTGAGAAAATTGGAATTGCTACAAAGCACTTTGAAGCCTCTAATTGTGGCTTAAAAATTGACTTCACCCATAAAGAGATTTTAAAACATATAGGCACACCTCTAAAAAATATACAAGTTTCAATAAATGGAATCACTATAAAAGGTGAAGCTGTTATTAGCAATTATGGACTAGAAGGAAATGCTATTTACCCTATTTCTGCCCTTGTCAGAGAAAATCTTAAAACTAATAATTCCACACAAATAAAAGTAGATCTAAAACCGTTTAATACAGAATTAGACCTTTTAGATAAGATCACAGCTACCACATTACCTAAAAACTACAGTTACCTATTCAAACTAAACAAAACACAGATAGCTCTTATAAAGTCATTTACAGACAAAGAAACTTATCTAAACCCCATTTCTTTCGTTAAATCAATTAAAAACCTCTATATACCAATCACAAACTTACAACCAATGGAAGAGGCTATTTCAACCATAGGAGGTATTTCTATGACAGAACTTAATCCTAATCTTAGCCTAAAAAAAATCCCCAACGTATATATCGCTGGGGAAATGTTTGATTGGGACACCATTACTGGTGGCTTTTTATTACAAGGCTGTTTTTCTACCGCCTATCATATTTCTCAAAATATTATAAATACATCAAATTAAATAACCAATGTTATGATTAAATTTCTTGGTTTTTTTTATAAATTTGCATACAAAAAAAATAGTATTACCAAAAAACATAATGAAAACCACAATACCAAATCAGGATCATTCAACTGAACCACTGCGAAAATAAAAAACATTCCTGCAAGTATCGTATTGATTATTTTATTACTTTCAATTTAATTATCTCCTAAAATCAAAGGCATTCCATCTTTTCCTGAACCAATTATAACCACTTTAGAATTTGATGATTTTGCCAATTCAACTGTCGCTTGAATTCCCTTTTCTTTTAAAATATTAGATGTTAAAGATGCATTTAAAATTTTGTTTGCAGAAGCTTTTCCTTCCGCTTCAATTTTTTGTCTCTCAGCTTCTTTTTCAGCTTTTTGAATTGTAAACTCATATTCTAAAAACTCTTGCTCTTGTTTCAATTTATTTTCAATAGCCATTTTAATTGTAGGAGGCAAAGTTACATCACGTACCAATACTTCGTTCAATTGAACAAATTGCTCATCTAAAATAATCTTTGTTTCTACAAATATTTCGTCTTGGATAGCATCTCGTTCACTAGAATAAATTTGCTCAGGTGTATATCTTCCTACAACACTTCTGGCAGCAGATCTAATTGAAGGTTTGATAACTCTATCTAAGTAATTTTGACCTTTTTTCTGATGCAATAAGCCTAATTGATCAACATCAGGTTGATACCAAGCACTTAATTCCAATACTATATCCAATCCATTAGAAGACAAAACCTTCATTTTTTCCAAAAGCTCTTGCTGGCGAACTTCATATATAACAACTTTATTCCAAGGAGCAATAAAATGAAACCCCTCTCCTAGCGCTGGTTCATCAGTAACAACACCACCTGCAAAAGTTTTATACAAAACACCTGCTTTTCCAGAGTCTATTGTAATTGTTGATTTCGAAAAAAATATAACCGCTAAAACTGCTATTATAATAAAAACTGCTCCCCCTTTAGGAAAACGAATATCTAACTGACCGTTACTCATAATTATTGTATTTTTAAATTAAAAGTAAATTTACAACTTGAATATTAATTAATTCATAACTTCAAAAGAAGTTTTATTTATTTTTACTTTTTTTCTCAAACGCGTGAAATTTTCTTCTCCAAGAATAAAACAACAACCTGCAAACTCACAATCATATCTTAACTATACGTCATAAATAACAGACTCATCAATTTTCTCTTCACTGTACAGTGTAATAGATAAATTGTCAAATTTTGGCAACCTCCATCTGGACAAAAATAAGAAATGGTAAACATATCAATATTCACCATTATTTTTTCTTTTAAATTCAAAAGATATATTTTTAATTCGCTGTATTCAACTCATAAACGTATACAAGAAAATAATATTCCCTTGAGCTGCTGGTTTTTTTTCTCCTTTGATTTCAATAGTAACTCCTAAAACTGCTTTTGAAGTTCCTCTCAAGTTCACTATAGATTTCAATGAAGCAACCAATCTAATTTCACTATCAACTAATACAGGCTTAATAAACTTAAAATTTTCAATCCCATAGTTAACCATCATTTTGTTATTTCTAACCTCAACTATCTGCCCCCATAAATACGGCAACAAAGACAATGTTAAATACCCGTGTGCAATAGTTGTATTAAATGGACTTTCTTTTTGCGCTCTTTCTTGATCCAAATGAATCCATTGATGATCTAAAGTAGCATCTGCAAATTGTGCAATTTGTGATTGAGGAATTTTTATATATTCCGAAGCACCAATTACTTTTCCTTCGAAAGCTTTATACTCGTCAAAACTATTGATTATTACTACACTCATTGTTTATACACTATTTTTAATTAATAATAAATATTTAAAACCACTTTGCTAGTAGGCAATATAGTCAAACTTTTTACATTTATAAGCATTCCTATAAATTCTCCTTTTTTATATGTCTGCGTAATTTCAGCTATAAAGTTCACGAATTTTCAGAATTATTTCATGACATTTATTAGGTAATTCCCTGATAAACAACACTTATTATTCAATTAAGTTTAATGGGACTTATTTACAAAAAAGAAAGCTACTGAATATAAAAACAGTAGCTTTCTTTTTTGTAAGTGATCGTCTTAAGCAGTAATCATACCTCCATCAACATTTAAAGTTTGCCCAGTTATATAAGCAGACATATCTGATGCTAAAAACACACATGCGTTCGCAACATCTTCAGGAGAACCCCCTCTCTTTAATGGAATAGCTTTTCTCCATCCATCAACAACTTTTTCATCTAATTTTGCTGTCATTTCAGTTTCAATAAATCCTGGAGCAATTGAATTACACCGGATATTACGAGACCCTAATTCTAAGGCTACCGATTTAGTAAACCCTAACATTCCTGCTTTAGAGGCTGCATAGTTCGTTTGTCCGGCATTTCCTTGAACTCCTACAACAGAACTCATATTAATAATAGAACCTGATCTTTGTTTCATCATCGGGCGAATTACAGCTTTCGTTAAATTGAAAACAGATTTTAAATTCACTTCAATAACAGTGTCAAAATCTTCTTCACTAATACGCATCAACAAATTATCTTTTGTAATTCCCGCATTATTAATTAAAACATCAATCGTTCCAAATTCTTTCAAAACCTCTACAGCCAATTCCTGAGCTGCGTCAAACTTAGCAGCATTAGATTGGTAACCTTTTGCTTTTACACCTAATTCTTCTAGTTCTTTTTCTAAAGCCACAGCCGCCTCTACAGAAGAGCTATAAGTAAAAGCTACATTTGCACCTTGTTTAGCGAAGGTAATCGCAATTTCTTTTCCAATTCCTCTAGTAGCACCAGTAATTATTGCCGTCTTATTTTCAAGAAGTTTCATTTTCAATATTTTTTAATTTGCAAGCAAATATACTTAAACCAATACAATTCAGAATAAAAATGATCCTAAAAACCAACTCGATTACCTCAATAACCAAACTAACAAGACTTTATGCAAAAAAAACGATCTATACCTTACAAAAGATACAGATCGATTAGGTGATTTAAAACCTATGTTGTTTCAAAACACTTGCAACCATTTCTCCTATTTTTGCAGGAGAATCAACTACATGAATTCCATTTTCTCTTAAAATTGCCATTTTAGCTTGTGCTGTATCTTCTGCTCCACCTACAATAGCTCCAGCATGCCCCATTGTTCTACCAGCAGGGGCTGTTTGCCCAGCGATAAAACCAATAACTGGCTTTCTATTTCCATCAGCTTTAATCCATTTAGCAGCATCTGCTTCTAACTGACCTCCAATTTCACCAATCATAACAATTGCTTCTGTTTCATCGTCATTCATAAACATCTCTACAGCTTCTTTTGTTGTAGTTCCAATAATAGGATCTCCTCCAATTCCAATTGCAGTAGTAATACCAAAGCCTTGTTTTACAACCTGATCAGCAGCTTCGTATGTTAATGTTCCTGATTTAGAAACAATACCCACATTTCCTTTTTTGAAAATAAATCCAGGCATAATTCCAACTTTCGCTTCATCAGGAGTAATTACTCCTGGGCAGTTAGGTCCAATCAAACGAGATTCTTTTCCTTCTAAATATGCTTTTACTTTTACCATATCAGCAGTAGGAATACCTTCTGTAATACAAATAATCACTTTGACTCCAGCATCAGCAGCTTCCATTATCGCATCTGCCCCAAATGCAGGTGGTACAAAAATTAAAGTTGTGTCTGCTCCTGCTTGTTGAACAGCATCTGCAACTGTATTAAACACGGGTTTTCCCAAGTGAACTTGCCCTCCTTTTCCTGGAGTTACCCCTCCAACAACGTTGGTCCCATAATCAATCATTTGACCAGCATGGAAAGTACCTTCCTTACCAGTAAATCCTTGAACAATAATTTTTGAATCTTTATTTACTAAAACGCTCATAATAGAAGTTTTGTTTATGTTTTTTTTATTTTGTAGTAAACAAAAGTATCGATATTTTCTAAAAGAACTACATGTCAAAGCAAGTTTTAATATTTCCTAATTTCTAACACCTTTAATTCTCTTTATTCTTTATTTATCGCTTACATATTTTGGTTTTATCAAAAAAAAACTATCTTTGATATAATGAACATTAAAATCTATCGTCATCCTTTTATCAAAATCTCCATATTCCGATAAACACTCGTTTTAACAAAAGTTTAGAACTAATAACAATTGACTATTAATTATAATATTATTTTTAATTCCTATCATCTAGACTTTCTCATATGTTCAATTCCGACCTTTGGAACGAAATTTTTCAAAGTATAAATAAAAATAAATTAAGGAGTGCCTTGTCAGGTTTCACCATCTTATTTGCTATCCTAATATTTACGCTGCTATCGGGTATTTCAAACGGTCTTCAAAACACCTTCTCTGAACTTTTCTCTAATGATAACAGTAACACAATTTACATTAGATCTGGTAAAACCTCAAAACCTTATAAAGGAAATCAAACAGGAAAAAAAATAAATTTTTCTAATAAGGATTTTGATTTTGCTAAAAAACAATACGATAACCAAATTGAATATATTACTGCTAGACTCTACAAAAATTTCAACTGTTCTTATAAAGGAAATAAAAACAGTTATAGTATACGGGCAGTACACCCTGACCATCAATTTATTGAAAGTACAAACGTTACTTATGGTAGATATTTAAACAACAATGATATTATTACAAAGCAAAAATATATTGTAATCGGTAAACTCGTCGTTAAGGATTTGTTTGGCAATACTGACCCAATTGGTAAATATGTTATTATGCAGGGAATTTCTTTTTTAGTGATAGGTACTTTTGAAGATGACGGAGGAGACAACGAAGAAAGAATCATATATATGCCTGTAAGCACAGCACAAAGCATATTCTCTAACAAAGAATACATCGATGAAATTCGACTTACTTATGATAAAAGCATGAATTTCAATCAAACTGTTGCTTTGACAAATAGAATCACTGAGGATTTTAAAGAGAGATTTTCTGTGGCTCCAGATGACCAAAGAGCCATTCGTACTAGAAATTATGCCGAAACAAGAAAACAAACAAGTCAAATGTCGTTCGTAATTGGGTTGTTGGTTATATTTATCGGCTTTGGAAGTCTTGTTGCAGGTATCGTTGGAATCAGTAATATTATGGTTTATATTGTTAAAGAACGAACCAAGGAACTTGGAATTAGGAAAGTTTTAGGAGCAAAACCAAAATCTATTATTTCGCTTATTTTAATAGAATGTATCGTTATTACCTCTATCGCGGGTTATGTTGGTATGCTACTAGGAATCGGAACACTTTCTTTGATAGGTAACAAACTAAACGATTATTTTATTACTGACCCAAGTGTAAGCACAAGTATGATTATATCAGCTATGATTACCCTAATTATTGCAGGATGCATTGCAGGGTATTTACCGGCAAGAAAAGCTGCAAAAATAAAGCCTATAGTAGCCCTTAGAAACGATTAAAACACTGTAAACGAACAATGAAATTTTTATTTGAATCTGATACCTGGCAAGAAATTTACGAAAGCATTCGTAAAAACAAATTGCGAACTCTTGTTACCATTATTGGTGTTACATGGGGTATATTTTTGCTAGTTACCTTATTAGGATGTGCTAAGGGAATGGAAAATTCGTTTAACAGGTTATTTGGTGATTTTGCCACCAATAGTGTTTTTGTATGGGGTCAAAGTACAAGTATTCCGTTCAAAGGTTTTCAAGATAACAGACGTATCAGAATAAAATTAAATCATGTTGAGAAAATAAAAAATGAAATACCCGGAATAGATTTTGTTGTACCTAGATATGAACGAACTGGTACATTAACCCGGAATTTTGAATCTGCCGATTATACTGTTTTCGGAGATTACCCCCAATTAAACAAAGTACAAAAGAAAAATTTAAGTTTTGGGAGATTTATCAATCATCAAGACATCGATAAGAAAAGAAAGGTTGTTGTTATCTCAGAAGAAGTTTTTAAACAATTATTTAAAAAAGAAGAAGAAGGAGTTGGACAGAATCTTCAGATAAACGAGATCAGTTTTAAAGTGATTGGAATTTTTAAAGCTGGTCAATTTGACAGAGAAGACAGTGTACATATTCCTTTTTCTTGTTTTCAACAACTTTATAACGTAGGAGACAATGTTGGTTGGCTAATGATTACTGGCCTAGCGAATGCTGATATTAATCAAATTGAAAAAGACACAAAATTACTGCTTAAAAACCTTTGTAAAGTACACCCCGATGATCCAAGGGCTTTTGGAGGTTTTAATTTTGGAAAAGAGTACTCCAAAATGACAGGTTTCTTAAAAGGTATGCAATTTTTAACTTGGTTTGTTGGAATCGCAACTTTAATTGCAGGTGTATTTGCCATTGGAAATATCTTATTGATTACGGTAACGGAAAGAACCAAAGAAATAGGAATCAGAAGAGCATTAGGAGCTACACCTATTATGATCAAACGACAAATTATCTTAGAGGCTTTATCTCTTTCTCTGATCGCAGGTACATTAGGAATTATTTGTGGTGGCTTGGTATTAATATTTATTGACAGTGAATTTGGGCAAGGAGATGAAGCAGTCTTAGTAAACCCATCAGTTTCCATTCCTATAGTAATATTTGCTGTGATCTGCTTAGCTGTTTTAGGCACATTAATAGGAATGATTCCTGCGAACCGAGCAACAAAAATAAAACCAATAGAAGCCTTAAGCGATGAATAACATAAAACAAAATTGTAAATGATTAAAATCGAGAATTTACACAAATCCTACCCTGTAGGAAACGACTTTTTACATGTCTTAAAAGGGCTAAATCTTCATATAAGAGAAGGAGAATTTATTTCTATCATGGGAGCTTCAGGTTCAGGAAAATCGACTTTGCTAAACATCCTAGGTCTTTTAGACAGCCATGACGAAGGCAAATACACGTTAAACCAAGAGGAAATAAAAAATCTTAACGAGAAAAAAGGCGCTATTCTCAGAAATAAATTTATCGGGTTTGTATTTCAATCTTTTAATTTGATTTCCTACAAAACGGCTTTGGAAAATGTTGAACTTCCTCTTTATTACAAAGGAATAAAAAAAAAAGAGCGTCAACAAATAGCTCTTGAATACTTAGATAACGTTGGTCTAAAAGACTGGGCCAAACATCTACCAAATGAATTGTCAGGTGGGCAAAAACAACGTGTTGCAATAGCCAGAGCCTTAGTTACAAAACCCAAAATAATCCTTGCAGATGAGCCAACAGGAGCCTTAGACTCCACTACTTCAGAATCGGTTATGGAAATTCTTAAAAACATCAACGCAGAAGGAATGACAATTGTAGTTATTACACATGAAGAAGACATCGCAAGACAAACAGATAGATTGGTTCGTTTAAAAGACGGTATTATCGTTAGTGACGAATTAATGCATACTAAAATAAAATCCTAATAAACATGAAAAAAGCACTTAAAATTTTAATAGTAATCATAATCCTAGGACTTTTAGGCTGGGTACTTTGGTTCTTTAAAGAAAACAATAGTAAATCTGCTGTTTTATACAAAACAAACACTGCGTTTATCACAACTATCGAAAAAAAATCTGTTGCTACTGGAAAAATCACTCCTGAAGACGAAACAAACATCAAACCTCAAATTTCTGGGATCATTGCTGAAATACTTGTGGAGGAAGGAAATTTTGTAAAAGCAGGAGATTTATTAGCCAGAATAAAAATCATCCCTGATGAAAAATCTTTAAACTCTGCCCAAGGTAGAGTTAAAATTGCCGAATTAAATCTAGGTAATATAAAAAGAGATTACAATAGAAATAAAAAACTACTTGACAAAGGTGTTATTGCTATTCAAAATTTTAATTCTATCGAATTAGACTACAACCAAGCAGTTCAAGAACTTGAAAATGCTCACAGTGATTATAAAATTATCAAAGTAGGATCTGCTAACTCTTCCACGTCAGCGAATACAAATATAAGATCTACCGTAACGGGAACAATTCTAGAAATACCTGTAAAGGTAGGACATCAAGTTATTGAGAGTAATAACTTTAATGAAGGTACTACTATTGCTTCTATTGCTGATTTGAATAAAATGATTTTTGAAGGAAACGTAGACGAAGCTGAAGTTGGAAAATTAAAAGAAGGTACACTTCTCGATGTAAAAATAGGAGCCATAGAAGGAGTTATATACAAAGCAAGATTAAACTTTGTAGCTCCAAAAGGAACAGAAGACGAGGGGGCAGTATTGTTTAAAATAAAGGCAGCTTTAACTCTTAACGACTCTACCTATGTAAGAGCTGGATATAGTGCCAACGCCGAATTGATTTTAGATAAAAGAATAGATATTTTAGCCGTAAAGGAATCATTAATTCAGTACGACAGAAAAACTGAAAAACCTTTTCTGGAAATTGAAACTGGAGAACAGGTTTTTGAGAAAAGAGATGTGAAATTAGGTATTTCAGACGGAATCAATGTGGAAATTTTATCTGGAATCAATGAAACAGATAAAATTAAAGTTTGGAACAAAGCCTCAAAAGAAGACAATAATAAATAATACAATCATGAAAAAACTACTATTTATAGGGATTTCTCTTTGTTGTTTTACAACTTTCGCCCAAAAGGTTTGGTCACTAAAAGATTGTGTCAACTACGCCATAGAAAATAATATTTCTATAAAACAATCTGCTTTAAATTTAGAAACGGCAGAAATTAGCAGAAGAGGAGCAATAGGCAACTTTTTACCCAATTTAAATTCAAGTTTGGCTCATTCTTGGAATACAGGTTTAAACCCTGACCCTTCTACAAACTTAAATGTAACATCAACAACACAGACATCTAGTTTAGGTATCAGTTCAAATATTACACTTTATGATGGACTAAGAAACATTAGGCAACTACACAGATCAAATCTTGATATTCTAGCCAATCAATACGAACTAGAAGACATGAAAGACAATATCTCTTTAAATATTATCAATGCCTATTTACAAGTTGCCTTTAACAAAGAATCCTTAACAACTGTCAAAAGGCAATACGTAATAAACCAAGCTGAGCTTGAAAGAAGTACTCAACTCCAAGAAGCGGGTGTCATCCCTAAAGGAGATTTACTAGAACTAGAAGCTACGCTTGCAAATCAAGAACAGATAATAATAAGCTCATCGAACCTAGTTAGAATTTCTAAAATTAATTTAGCTAATATATTGACTATTGTAGATTATAATTCATTCAATATTACGGACACTATTGCTGTCACTTCCTCTAGCATTCTAGAAAAATCAGCTGAACAAATATACAATAAGGCACTAGAGACTAGAAATGATATTAAAAACTTTGAAATTGCGGTTGAAATGAGCAAAGATGATCTTAAATTATCTAAGGGAGTGTATCATCCAACCCTATCCGCAGGCTATTCATTCAATACAAGTTATTTTCAATCTGAATTATACCAATCTCCTGAATTTAGCGATCAAATACATGACAGAACCTCACATTCATTTGGACTTAATTTGAGCATTCCTGTATTCAATAGATTGACAAATAGTAACAACGTAAGACAATCAAAAATCAACTTAAAAAAGAACACATTAGCTCTTGAACAAACAAAAATAGACCTAAAAAGCAAAGTCAATCAAAGTTATACTGATGTAGTTTCAGCCTATGCCGTATTTCAAGCTTCAGAAAAGGCCTTACTTGCAAGAAAAGAATCTTTTCGCTATTCAAAAGAAAAATTTGATTTAGGTTTGATGAATTCTTTTGATTATAGCTTGGCAAGACTGAGTTTCGAAAATGCAGAAAACGATGTTATCAAATCCAAATATGACTACTTTTTTAAAGCAAGAGTCCTTGAGTTTTATTTTGGAATTTCACTTCGTTAATTTTGAAACAAAAAACTGAAGACTATCACCTAAAACAAATAGAACCAAATAGAAATTGTTTGTTTGCTTTGCGTGATATTATTTTAAATTACGGTAACTTTATTTCTGAGGAATGGAAATATGGACTCCTCTCCTTTTATTTCAAAAAGAAACCCTTTTTTATATATGGAAAGATTAAAAAACGAATTTAATGCGTCATTTAAATATTAAAATGGTATGAATTGTAGAGGTACATCTTTTTTGTTTAAAATTCAAAAACATACTTCAATTTCCCTTTTCTAATCACCTACCCCCATTGACAATCCAGTTTTTCTATGATGTGGAAAATGACAATATATAGACTTCTAAGAAAACTTGTTTTGTTTGCGGTAAGTTTTTTGTTTAATTTTAGTCCTGTATATCTGAGTTTTATACAAAAAAATAAAAGAGAACTAAATGAAAATACTTCATACACCTGATTGGCATTTAGGACATAGACTGCACGAACAATATTAGTTAGAAGAACAACTCTTATTTTTAAGTTGAATTAAAAATTATTGAGTTACACGCTTATCGTCTGTTTTATTTTATTTTGATAAATAGGTTTAGCAATTACCATTCTATTTATTGTTTTGTGAAAGATACTGGATTTAAACTGTGATCGATTGATTCTAAAACAAAATTCATCAAAATAAGCTTGTATATGCCATTTACTTACATGAGTTGGTATTGCTCTTAGCCAAGATTTAACTTGCATGATTATAACATGTAATTGCTTGTATTCAAGGTTGTAACGCAACAGATTGTTAATTTTATAGGTTCAATCAATTACTCAAATATACGCGTTTATTTTGTTTTTTAAAAGGCGGCATTATTGAAATAGAATAACTCTCATTCTTCGAGTTCTTTCCAGTTGAACAAGCCCTAATAATATCATCATTTTTTTTTATGATTTAA
>NZ_JBAHZZ010000038.1:0-25986 GCF_037132785.1 Flavicella sp.
GTTTCCATATTTCTGCCCCACAAATTACCGAAATTACACCAATAAGAAGGATGTCAACCAAGTCATGTAACTTGTTTATATCGCTTCTAGGGTCTTCTACCTTACCAAAAATACTGACTAATTTACTTTTTGAATCCATAACTATATTTGACTGACTATCAGTATAATATACGAAAAATAAACAATATAAACAACTACAAGCCAATCGAATTAACTTGAAAAAAGTGTGAGTTTGCCCTGTAAAACACCTAAAGAAATAATGAATTCTGAACTATATTTTGTAATTTAGTCACATCCTGAAAAAAATAACAATTGTTGTGTAACACACAACGTAATAAATTAAAAGACAGGCATGATATATATCATGTTTCTTAATAGGCGTCAATAATACTTTTGTATAAAAAACAAAAACTCGAATATGAGTGTCATTTATTTACTAATAACCATTAGCCTTATAATAGCACTAGTCTTCTTTATCGCATTTATAAAAGCGGTAAAGAGTGGTCAATTTGACGATTCGTATACCCCTTCAGTTCGGATGCTTTTTGACGATAAACCCACAAAAAAAAAAACCAAAGATATTTCAAAACAAAAATCAACTAACAAATTATAAATTCATGGAAGTTCAACAGTTTTATTACGACAACAAAATTGTCAAAAATTTCATTTATGCCACTATCGCCTGGGGTCTAATTGGAATGTCAGTCGGCTTACTTTTAGCACTTATGTTTCTTTTTCCTAATTTAACCGACGGAATTCCATGGCTAAGCTTTGGTCGATTAAGACCCTTACATACAAATGCTGTAATTTTCGCTTTTATAGGAAATGCAATTTATGCTGGTGTATATTATTCGTCTCAACGTCTTTTAAAAGCGAGAATGTGGAGCGACTTTTTAAGTAAATTAAACTTTTGGGGATGGCAGGCTATTATCATTTCTGCAGTAATTACACTTCCTTTAGGCTATACGTCTAGTAAAGAATATGCCGAATTAGAATGGCCAATAGATATTGCAATCGCTGTAATTTGGATTGCCTTTGGAGCCAACTTGATTGGAACCATTATCAAACGTAGAGAACGTCATTTGTACGTTGCCATTTGGTTTTACTTAGCAACTTTTGTTACAGTTGCAGTATTGCATATCTTTAACAGTCTTGCATTGCCTGTTTCTTTCCTCAAGAGTTATTCAGTATACGCAGGTGTACAAGATGCCTTGGTACAATGGTGGTATGGACATAATGCTGTTGCCTTTTTCTTAACAACACCTTTTCTTGGGTTAATGTATTATTTTGTCCCAAAAGCAGCTAACAGACCAGTATATTCTTACCGATTGTCTATTGTGCATTTTTGGTCTTTGATATTCATCTATATCTGGGCAGGCCCGCATCACTTATTATACACAGCACTTCCTGACTGGGCTCAAAATTTAGGAGTTGCTTTTTCTATTATGTTACTTGCTCCATCTTGGGGAGGTATGATTAATGGATTGTTAACCCTACGTGGTGCTTGGGACAAAGTGAGAACAGATCCTGTTTTGAAATTTATGGTGGTAGCTATTACTGGATACGGAATGGCGACCTTTGAAGGGCCGATGCTCGCATTGAAAAATGTAAATGCAATAGCTCACTATACTGATTGGATTATTGCACATGTACATGTTGGTGCCTTAGCTTGGAATGGTTTCTTAACTTTTGGAATGATCTATTGGCTGGTTCCTAGAATGTTTAAAACAACTTTGTTTTCAGTAAAATTAGCAAATACTCACTTTTGGATTGGAACTTTAGGTATTCTTTTATATTCATTACCTATGTATGTAGCAGGTTTCTTACAAGCTTCTATGTGGAAACAATTCAACCCAGACGGTACTTTAATGTACGGTAACTTCTTAGAAACGGTAACACAAATCATTCCAATGTATTGGATGCGTGCAATTGGAGGTTCTATGTATATTGCTGGTGCATTCGTAATGTTATTTAATATCGTAAAAACAATCAAATCAGGTTCTGCGGTTGAAGATGATTTAGCAGAAGCTCCTGCTTTAAATAAAATTGGAAAAGGAAGACTTTTAGGAGAAAGCTGGCATCAAGTAATTGAAAGAAAGCCAGTTCAATTAACAATATTAGCAACTATTACTATACTCATTGGAGGTATTGTACAAATTGTTCCAACCCTATTAATAGATTCAAATATACCAACAATTACAAGTGTCAAACCTTATACTCCATTGGAGTTAGAAGGGAGAGATCTGTATATAAGGGAAGGTTGTGTTGGTTGTCACTCACAAATGATACGACCATTTAGATCTGAAGTAGAACGATATGGAGAATACTCCAAAGCTGGAGAATTTGTTTATGACCATCCATTCTTATGGGGCTCTAAACGTACCGGTCCTGATTTACATAGACAAGGCGGGAAAAATTCAGACAGCTGGCATTTCAATCATATGTACGACCCACAAAGGATGTCCCCAGGCTCAATTATGCCAAGATACCAATGGTTGACAAAAAACACTTTAGACATCTCTGATACACAAGCCAAAATGGAAGTTATGGTTACTCTTGGGGTTCCTTATACGGATACAGAAGTAGAAAACGCACTGGTTAATTTGCGAGAACAAGCTCTACAAGTTGAAAAAAACTTACATCAAGATCCTTCATTTACAGAAAACTATGAAGCAGAAAAAGAAGCGGCAGCTGCAGATGGAGAAGAATTTGTACCAATTCACAAAAGAGAAATTGTTGCATTAATTGCATATTTACAACGATTAGGAACAGATATCAAAGTAAAAGTTTCACAAAAATAAATTTATAGACTATGCTGAAATTTATTAAACATAATATGACAGAAATTGAAGGGATAGAAATCTATCCAATCATTTCATTAATAATTTTCTTTCTTTTTTTTGCTGCATTAACCTGGTGGGTAGTCAGTTCTAAGAAGGAATATATCGATAAAGTAAGTCAGATTCCTTTTAAGGAAAACCTAACAGAAAACAAAAACAACAACCAAAATGAAAAATAAACTTCCTATACCTTTTATTCGAGTATTTTCAATATTCTTGGTCGTATTTACGATAACTGAACTCATGATTCCTGGTGATCAATCAGGTTTTGAGCAACCATCAATTATAGCTTTTTATCTAATTCTATTATTGATATTAATTATTATAGAAAAAGTAAAAACAGCAACTGAAAAGTTATATACAGATCATATTTCAGAAGAAGAAAAAGAAGCATATTTCGCTAAAAAAGAATCAAATTCCATCAAAGATTGGAAAGGATTGATGAGGGTTCTTTCCAAAACAAAGCCTATCAGTGAAGAAAATGACATCATCCTAGACCATGATTATGATGGTATCAAAGAGTTAGATAATGATTTACCACCTTGGTGGGTTTATATGTTCTATGCAAGTATCATTTGGGCAATTGCATACTTAGGATATTATGAAGTATTTGATGGTCCAAATCAAGAAGAGGAATATATCGAACAAGTCGCTATTGCCAAAGCAGAAGTTGAAGCATACAAAAAAACGATAAAAACAATTGACCTTAACTCCATGGAAGCTAACTCAGATCAAGGAGATTTAAATAAGGGAATGAAATTATTTAAGCAGAATTGTTCAGCTTGCCATATGGCAGATGGTAGAGGGTCAATTGGTCCGAATCTAACCGACGAATACTGGATCTTAGGAGGTGGTATCAAAAACATATACAACGTTATTTCCGAAGGTGGACGAGACGGAAAAGGAATGATTGCTTGGAAAAACAGTTTTAGTCCTGAGAAAATTCGTCTACTCGCAAATTACATTATAAGCTTACAAGGTAGCAACCCTGAAAATGCTAAAGCTCCTGAGGGAGAAAAATGGACAGAAGAATAAATCTCTTAGTCGTTGGTGTCTTATAAACACCAACGATATTTTTACATTATATAATGGATGAAAATCAAGAAGCCTTTAGAGATACTATAGGCACCATGACGGAAGACGGTGGGCGTAAATGGGTATATCCAAAAAAGCCTTCTGGTTTTTTTTATACTTACAGAATATATGTAAGTTATTTTCTTCTTGTTATTTTATTGATTGCTCCTTTTATTAAAATCCAAGGAAATCAATTTTTATTGTTTAATATTATTGAACGAAGGTTTAATATTTTTGGAGTTCCTTTTTGGCCACAAGATTTCCATTTGATGGTTATCTCTATGATCATCGGAATTGTATTTATTATTTTGTTTACAGTTGTATATGGAAGAATTTTTTGCGGTTGGATATGTCCACAAACTATTTTTCTGGAAATGGTCTTTCGGAGAATCGAATATGCTATAGACGGAGATAGGGGAGCTCAAATTAGATTAGACAAACAAAAATGGGATGCTACAAAAATCAGAAAACGGATATTAAAATGGTGTGTCTATTTTATAATTTCCTTTATCATTTCAAATGTCTTTCTTGCTTATTTTATAGGTAGCGATACATTAATTTCAATTATTACAGATCCACCAATAGACCATATTAGAGATCTTTCTTTATTGTTAATATTTACAGGTGTATTTTATTTTATATTTGTTTGGTTTAGAGAGCAAGTATGTATTATAGCATGTCCATACGGAAGACTACAAGGAGTTCTATTAGATAATAAATCTATAAGTGTCGCCTACGATTACAAAAGAGGAGAAAAAGAAAAAGGCAGAGCCTTATTCAAGAAAAATGAAGATAGAGCTAGTACTGGTAAAGGCGACTGTATAGACTGTGATCAATGTGTTCATGTTTGCCCTACGGGAATTGACATAAGAAACGGAACACAGTTAGAGTGTATAAACTGCACCGCTTGTATTGATGCTTGTGATCATATAATGGAAAAAGTTGGTCTTGACAAAGGACTAATTCGTTTCGCTTCTGAAGATAATATTGAAAAAAATAAACCATTTGAATTTGACCTTAGAATGAAGGGCTATACTGCTGTTCTTTCTATTTTAATAGTTGTACTTGTAACTATGTTGTTTATGAGGAATGATGTGGAAGCTACTATATTAAGGCTTCCAGGAGAATTATATAAGACAAAAGAAAATCATATAATTAGTAACATCTATACATTTAAACTAATCAATAAAACATCAAAAAAAATTGAAAATATACATTTTGAATTAATTTCACACAAAGGAACAATCAAACTAGTTGGCGCTAAAGATTTTGACATTGAAAAACAAGTGCTTTATGGAGGCTCACTCTTTATTGAGATTGCGAGAAAAGATTTAAGCGACTCTAAAGAAAACTTAAAAATTGGAGTTTTCTCAGGAGAAAAATTAATTGAAACAACAAAAACAAATTTTATGGGACCTAGAAGGTTTAGATAGCTTTAGGATTCCGTAGTAAATATATACATATGAAAAAAATCAATTGGGGAAGTGGAATAGCATTGGCGCTTGTATTTTTTATTGGATTCATCTTATATTTTGTTATCAAAATAAGCACTGATAGCAAGTACGATAACGATCTTGTAGTTGAAGATTATTACAAATACGAATTGGAATATCAACACCGTATAGACAAATTAAACAACGCAAAAAATTTAGCTCAAAATATTACTATCAGAAAGGTAGCAAATGGTGTTTTTGTCGATTTCCCTAAAGACATCGAACAAGAAAAAATTAAAGGGACTATTTATCTATATCGCCCTTCAAATAAAGTATTGGATGTAACATTACCGATTATTCTAACCAAACACACGCAATTTATCTCTAATGAGGTTTTAATTGGTGGTCGTTGGAATATACATGTCAATTGGAGTGTTGAGGACGAAGACTACTTCTTTCTGCATAGTTTAAATAACTAAATCATGTTTTTTTCAGCATTACTTTTTGGCTTACTCGGTAGCTTTCACTGTATTGGCATGTGCGGTCCAATAGCAATGGTATTACCTGTCCATGCTGAAAAACCATTGCCAAGATGTAGTAAGATATTTTTATACCATTTAGGAAGAATTATAGCTTATGGTAGCATTGGATTAATTTTCGGGCTACTTGGAAAAGGCTTATTCTTATCAGGATTTCAACAGCGGTTATCTATCATAATAGGGTTATTTATGATTGTATATATCATTGTTCCATCTTCTTTTTTTAAAAAAATTAAAATTACAAGCCCTTTATATAAATTCATTGGACAAATTAAGTCTGGCTTAGGGAAACGACTTAAAAACAAAAGTTACGTATCTTTATTTATCATTGGTTTTTTTAACGGCTATTTACCTTGTGGAATGGTTTATATGGCACTGGCAGGTGCAATTGCGATGGCCTCTCCTACCCAAGGTTTCTTATATATGCTTATCTATGGTTTAGGTACTATTCCTCTAATGACATTAATTATATATTTTAAAGCTATACTTTCACTGAAATTCAGAAACAAAATTCAAAAAGCAATACCTTATTTTGTTTTTATAATAGGATTTCTATTTATTTTAAGAGGTTTAGGAATCGGTATTCCATATATCTCACCTTCTGATATTCAATTACAGATTCAAAACGAGCCTACTGTATGTGCTCCTATTGGTTTAAAATAAAAAACTAATTCTATAATTGCTCATGATATTAGAAATCCAACTTCTGATATTCTAGGGTTTATACCTTTTTAATATTCAAATGACGCATCAAATTCTTACTATTATTAAGATAATGGTGTTGGTATTTAAGAAGGGAACTTATCGTAATTCAGAAACGGAAAACAATGGTTCATCAATAGGAATATTTGATAAATCTGGAACTGATTTTGGAACGATAAAAAATTCACACTATATAAAAATTAGAAAGCAGAACTCATCATTGATTCTACGGTAAATCAGGGTATGAATATTATACCCAATAACTAGGAATAAACAATATCTAAAAACCTATTTTCCTTATGTTTTTATCATACTTCATTATAATTATTAAGTGATTTGTATTGCTTATATTTGCAATAAATTAATTTTCATGAAATTTTGGTCAAAAACGTCTCGATTTGTCTTAAAAAGACAAATAGTAATCCTTATTACTATTGCTATAGTTACAGTCCTTCTAGGGTCACAAATGAGACATGTAAAACTATCTTATACAGAAGCAAATTTACTACCAAAAGATCATATTGAAAATATAAAATATGACAAATTTGTAAAGGTTTTTGGAGAAGAAGGTACTTTAATCATTCTTGGAGTTAAAGACTCAACCATTTTCAATCCAAATAAGTTTTTGAACTGGAATCGCTTAGCTAAGCGCTTAGACTCTTTAAATGAGATTCAGTATTCTATATCTATAGGTGATTTAAAAGAATTAAAGAAAAACAAAAAATTAAAGCGTTTTGAGCTATCTAAATTATCTATAGAGAATTTAGATACAAAAGAAAAGATAGATGAATTTAAAAATCATCTATTTAATGAAATGCCTTTTTATGATAATTTATTATTTAATAAAAACACAGAAGCCATTCAGATTGCACTTTTTCTTAACAAAGGATTTGTGAATACAAAGGCTAGAAAAGAGTTTGTTTTCAATGTCTTTAATCCAATCATAGAAAAATTTGAACAAGATAATAACATTGATGTACGTATATCTGGCATGCCATATATTAGGTCGATGAATTCAGAAAACATAAAGTCAGAAATGTCACTTTTTGTCATGCTTGCACTCGCAGTAACTGCTTTTATTTTCTTCCTGTTCTTCCGGTCATTTAGAGCAACATTTATCACTTTATTAGTGGTGAGTATTGGTGTTATATGGGCTTTTGGATTTATTGGATTGTTCGGGTTTGAAATCACTGTTTTAACAGCATTGATTCCACCGTTGATTATTGTAATTGGAGTTCCCAACGCAATATTTATCATTAATAAATACCAGCAAGAAATAAAAATTCACAACAATAAAACCAAGTCTTTATATCGTGTAATTTCTAAAGTAGGAAATGCTACTTTAATGACCAATATTACCACATCAGCTGGTTTTGCAACTTTTATTTTCACCAACAGCTCCTTATTAAGAGAATTTGGAATTATTGCCTCAATTAATATTATGGCAATTTTCATTCTATCAATACTAATCATACCGAGTATTTATAGTTTTATGCCAATTCCTAAAGAAAAACATTTAAAGCACTTAGAACAAAAATGGATTTCTAAAGTTGTTGATTGGATGGTGTTTATGGTTCGCAACAGAAAAAATACAATTTATGCTGTCTCTTTTCTGATTTTCACAACAAGTATTATCGGAATATATAAAATTAAAGTCTCCGGTAGTTTAATTGATGACATGCCAAAAGATAAAACGTTCTACAAAGATATTATGTTTTTCGAGAGACAGTTTGGAGGAATTATGCCTCTTGAAATTATGGTAGACACTCATAAAGAAAATGGTGTATTTAAATTATCAACTCTAAAAAAAATAAATAAATTAACGAATTTAATTTCAGAGACTCCAGGTTTATCTAGAGCAACCTCAGTTGTAGACCTAGTAAAATACTCAAAACAAGCGTTCTACAATGGAAACCCAAAATATTACCAACTTCCAACATCACAAGAAAAAACTTTCCTATTTGATTATATCAAAAATTCTAGTCAAAATCCAGGAACAGGAGCTCTTCTCAATAATATAGATTCTACAGGAAGATATGCTAGAATCACAACATATATGAAGGATATTGAAACAGACGAAATGGAGAAAATCCAACGTGACCTTCAACAATTCATCGATAAGGAATTTAGCACAGAGAATTATACTGTGACCTTAACAGGAAAAGCATTTGTCTTTTTAAAAGGAACAAATTATCTCATTAAAAATCTGATTGTTTCTTTAGGTCTTGCTATTCTATTGATTTCCATTTTTATGGGATGGATGTTCAAATCACTAAAAATGATATTTATATCCCTAATTCCAAACCTATTACCCTTGTTAGTTACAGGTGGAATTATGGGTTATATTGGTATCCCAATTAAGCCTTCAACGATACTTGTTTTTAGTATAGCCTTTGGAATATCCGTAGATGACACCATACACTTCTTAGCAAAATACCGACAAGAATTAATTTCTAGTAACTGGAAAATTAGAAAATCAGTTTTTAAAGCTATTAGAGAAACTGGTGTAAGTATGTTTTATACATCTATAGTCTTATTCTTTGGTTTCTTAGTCTTTTTAGTTTCTAGTTTTGGAGGAACAAAAGCATTAGGAGGGTTGGTCTCAATAACACTGCTTTTCGCAATGGTGTCTAACCTTTTATTACTACCTGCATTATTACTTTCACTAGAGAGAAAAACAGCAAAGAAAAACCGTTTAAAATTAAAACAAAAGGAACATAAAGTTATATAGCCAACCAACAACGAGTACCAAACGAATCAGTTCTAATATTGTTGTTTTTGTATTTTCTAATAACCTACCCGTTATAATTAAAGTTAGTAGTACAAATACTGCAATACCAGCCATATCTATAGCCGATAATTGGCTCATGAAATAGGAAAAAGCAATGATTACAGCGAATACAACTATCGTATTTAAAAGAATTAATGCTTTAGACCAGGATGAAAACTTACCATATTGATAGGTTCCTTTATCAATATACAACGGCATTAAATCCAACTCTCCAGAAGAAGGAACCCAATCTGGACCACTAACCAAAAGAAGAAGTTTGTCTTTTATTTTTGGTAGTTGTTTCATTTGAAATCCTAAATTTTTATAATAATGAAAAACCGACACTAAAAAATCTCTAGAGTTTATATCCTTCGTAATCCCATAGACCACTTCACTCTTTTCTTCTATAAACGTACCGAAAATCCGATCCCATATTATTAAAATCCCTCCATAGTTTTTATCCAAATATTCTTCATTACTCCCGTGATGTACCCTATGATGAGAAGGTGTAACAAAGAGGTATTCAATAATTCCAAGTTTGGGAATTAGTGTAGTATGTAATAAAAACTGATAAATTCCAATCACCAAATGAGTACCTAAAACAACTTTAGGAGCAAAACCAATTATCGGCATTAAAGACCAGAAAAGCACACGAATAAGCACCTGAAAAGGAGTTAAATTCAAGGCTACGGAATAATTATAATCTTCACTTTGGTGATGTATTATATGAGCACCCCAAAACAAATTTACCCTATGTCCCGATTTATGATAAAAGTACCAAATAAAATCAGATAGAAAGACAGCAAATACAAACCAAGCTATCGTAATAGGGATAGAAAATATAGAAAAATTATTATATAAAAACTGATAGTAAAAGAAGATAAGAGGTAGCATAAACAAGCCTGCTATTCTATCAAATACTCCCATTAATATATTAGAAATTGTGTTTTCAAATCTAAATATTTTTTTTCCTTTTTTTCTTGCAAAAAGATACTCTAATCCTATTACAAAAAAAACTATTGCTGCGGCTAACCACAAATACTTGTCTTCTTTCATTCTCTGTTTTTATACAAAGATAAAAACAATCACATAAAAACAGCTAAAATTAAAATAACAATCATAAAACACCTCAAACAACTGAATTGCAACCAAATAATACGACGAGATCATTTTATAAAAATTTACTTTAAACCGAATAAAGTAATCATCAGACTTATACATTGATTTACTATATTTGCATCACATGCTTAAACAAAATTTTCAATTAAAATTACTTCATAAATTATCTCCTCAGCAAATCCAGCTGATGAAATTAATTCAATTACCTACACAAGCTTTTGAGCAAAAGTTAAAACAGGAAATTGAAGAAAACCCTGCTTTAGATATTGAAAGAGAAATAGATAATGACGAAGATTTACAAAATGAATATGAAGATCTTGGTAATGAAAACATCGATACTGATGAAATCAATATTGATGAATACCTAAGTGATGATGAAATTCCTCATTACAAACTACATGCAAATAACTACAGTCCGGATGATGAAGAAAATCAAATCCCATATGCTGGAGGGATTAGTTTCCATCAGAATTTAAAAAGTCAGCTCAATACCTTTTCCTTAAATAATAAAAAATCTTCTATTGCAGAATTTTTAGTTGGTAGTTTGGATGACAGTGGGTACTTACGAAGAGAGATTCTTGATTTAGTAGATGACTTGGCTTTTACTCAAAACATTTACACTACAGAAGAAGAAGTTGAAGAAGTTCTGACGTCTATTATCCAAAGAATGGATCCTATAGGAATCGGTGCTAGGAATTTAAAAGAATGTCTTGTTCTACAGCTAAAAAACAAATCAAAATCAAAATCAATCGCCTTAGCTATTGAAATCCTAATTAAAAGCTTCGATCAATTTGTAAAAAAGCATTACAAAAAACTTATTACAAAATATGGAATTACAGAAGGAGACTTACGATTGGCAGTTTCTGAAATAGAAAAATTAAATCCAAAACCAGGAGGAACTTATACGGTAACTTCTAAAATAACAGATCAAATCGTTCCGGATTTTACAATTCAAATAATTGAAGGAGACCTAGATCTAAGTCTTAATTCAAGAAATGCACCTGAATTAAATATTTCTAGAGAGTACAATAATATGCTTAAAGGATATAAGGAATCAAAACAAAAATCTAAATCTCAAAAAGATGCAGTTCTATTTATTAAACAAAAACTAGATGCTGCCAAATGGTTTATCGATGCCATCAAACAAAGGCAACAGACTTTATTATTGACAATGAATGCAATCATGGAATACCAAAAAGAGTATTTTATTTCTGGCGATGAAAAAAAATTAAGACCAATGATACTAAAAGATATTGCAGACATCATTGCAATGGATATCTCTACAGTATCTAGAGTAGCAAACAGCAAATATGTTTCTACACCGTATGGAACCAAACTTATCAAAGAGTTTTTCTCTGAGTCTATGAAAAACGATCGAGGAGAAGACGTTTCTACAAGAGAAATTAAAAATATCCTTAGAGCTGTAATCAAAAATGAAGATAAAAAAAAGCCTTTAACGGACGATAAACTTATGCATAAACTTAAAGAAGAAGGATATATTATAGCACGAAGAACTGTTGCTAAATACAGAGAACAATTAGAGATACCTGTTGCGAGGTTACGTAAAGAAATCTAAACTAAATATTTTGAATCGATTTTACCGACTAATTTCCATAGTATTTCATCCCATTTTATTACCCATCGTTGCAACGATCGTATTCTTTATTCTCAATCATTCTAGCACGGATTCAGAATCTCAATTAAAAGTAATTTTTATAATTGCTATTGGTACTTATTTTATCCCGATTCTATTATTATACTTTTTAAAAAAAAGAAAATATATAGAAAATTTCGAAGTTAGAAACATCAACGAACGAAAAATACCAATTTTATTTATGACAATCGTTTTCTTTATCATAGCTAAATTTCTTATCAGAATACCAAATCTCTTCTTTTTATCACAATTATTTATTGGCTGTTCTATTGCATTATGCATCTGTTCATTTCTTTTTATTGCAAAACTTAAAATTAGTTTGCATATGATCGGTATAGGGACTTTTATAGGTTTTATTTTGATTTATAGCTTCTTTAATCAAACTAACCTCCTTATCTTAATTGCATGTTTATTTACTACAGCAGGATTTATAGCTCAAGCACGATTAAAATTAAATGAACATGTCTTAAAAGAGGTTTTGTTAGGTTTTTCCATTGGAGTTATAAGTCAGTCGGTCGTTTTCTCTACTTACTTCTTTTAATGTTTATAATAGGTAAAACATCACACCTAAACGAAACGTATTCATATTTAATTTTTCACTTTCAAACACGCTATTTTTATCAAAAAATGGAACAAACGAATAATTCATATAAAAGTTCCATGTTCCATAACCAGCAGCAAGAGTATAAGCATATTGCCAGCGTTCTAATGTCAAAACTTGGATATCAACTAACTCATCTCCACTAAGCCCAATTGCATTCGAATTAAATACATAGGATATATTAATCCCCGTATAGATTCTCCAAAATTTATATTTCTCCAAAGTTGAAGTTCTCCATCTAAATTCTATTGGCAACTCAAAACTATTAGTATTTATTGTATAAGTATCCGAGTAAGCTTTCGTAGTAAAGTTTTGTACCAGCATATCATCTGTTCCTCCCAAATTTTGAATATAAGTATTAAAAGTATATCCTAAACCAATTCCTATACCAATATTTCGTTGTTCATTAAACGGAATATCCTTAATAAAACCCACTGCAACTCCATAAGCAAAACCATCCTGAACAAAACTATCAGGTGTATTAGAAAAAACATTATACGTAAGACCAACATAAATCTGATCCTCTAAATAACTTGGATCAATAGACAAACTATCATTCTCTGATTGAGCAATCAGACAGGTAGTTGTTGACAAACAAAAAATTATTTTTTTAAACATTAAAATATATCTTATTAGATCTAATAAACAAAGTTAAAACAAAAAGGCATTCGTAAAACGAATGCCTTTATAATATTCCTAATAAAATATTCTATCTTACATTTTCACGTAAATCACCTCTACGAGTTGAATAGCTCACCTTTAAAGCATTGATATCTCGTAATGCCATTCTAATATCGTGAATTGTACCCACACCACATGTAATGTCAGCTTTAATTGACGTTGTCATATAAGGGATTTCTTCAGGGTTATGCTTCTCTTGCTCAGAATAAATAAAGTTTGCAATATCATTAATAGTTGCTATTTTATCATTTAACTGAATTTTATCTCCAGAACCATATTTTGCTTGGTCCTCAGGTCTAGCTTTCCCAACATAAATGGTGCTAACTAAACTTTTATGTTCTAATTTCTTTACTTCTGTAGCACTAGGCAATTGTGGTTTTTTAATCACCAAATCAGTTTGCCTCATTGTTGTAGTAACCATAAAGAAGAACAATAACATAAATACAATATCAGGTAAGGAAGCAGTATTTATTGCAGGTAGACCTTTTTTCTTTTTTCCAAATTTAGACATATCTATAATTATTTAGTCGGTTCAGCATCAGAAATAATCTGAGGATAAGCATTTTTCACTTCCTTAATGATAGCTTTTAATACTTCATTCTCTTTATCATTTCCTAATAATAATAATAATTCATCATAACTCATCCCAGCATAATCACCAGTAATATGATTCTTTGCATATCTGTTTCTCAATTCAGTATATGCTCTTAGCAACTCATTTTGAATTGTAATATACATCCCATATGATGTTCCTCTATCACTCTTTACAGAAATTATCGCCTTGTTTGGATGATCTGAAGAATCATCTCGTCTTTCACCATTACAGTAATCACAAATTTCTCCTGGACCAGACTCGTCTGGTTTTCCTACACCACCTCCATTGTCTAAGAAATCAATCGTAAATTGTCTCAAGTCTTCAATTTTCATTCTTTCACCTTCAACCAACATATCGTCGTTTCTATTTAAGTTGATTTCAAGAATGTTCTTCTGCTTAATTACAGGTGGCTCATAATTTTCAGGTGGTTTCTCTGATAATTTACGAGAAATACCAGAATCAACATCCATTGTTGTTGTTACCAAGAAAAATATCAGCAACAAGAAGGCAATGTCCGCCATAGAGCCAGCATTAATCTCTGGAGTTTCTTTTTGTGCCATATTTTTTTATTTAAAAATTGATTTTACTCCACCTAATATAATAGTGCAAATAGCAGTGGCTCCTAACAATACAGCAAACCAAATTCCTGTACTAACCCATTTTGAATTTGATCCTTCTTCTCCACCTGATAATACTTCACCAGTTACATCAACTACTGCATTATCTGCTGCCATACCATATGATACTGCTAAGAAACCTCCTAGAAGTACTAATCCTAATATAGTTTTCTTTAAGGCTTCTGGTTTTTTAAACAACCCAACAATTGAAAACAACAAAGTCAATCCTAATACAACTAAAAATAGTCCTATTGAAAATGACACCATTGGCCCAACAATCCCTAAGGTTCCTCCTCCTTCAATAATTACATCGTCACCTGTACTTATTATCATAATGAAGAAATAAGTAGCAACAACACCAATTAATGCTACTAGTGCTTTTAATATATTCGCTAAATTCATTATTCTTATTTTTTATTTTTTACCAAAATATCAATTAATGAGATAGAAGCATCTTCCATATCATTTACGATTCCATCTACTTTAGAAATAATGTAGTTATAAAACACTTGAAGAATAATCGCTACTACAAGACCAAATACCGTTGTTAACAAGGCTACTTTAATACCACCTGCTACTACTGTAGGAGAAATATCTCCAGCTTGCTGAATCGAGTCAAAGGCTCCAATCATCCCGATTACCGTTCCCATAAACCCAAGCATTGGTGCTAATGCGATAAACAAAGATAACCAAGATATGTTTTTCTCTAATAATCCCATCTGAACTCCACCATAACCAATAATTGCTTTTTCAGCAGCTTCGATTCCTTCATCAGCTCTATCAAGTCCTTGATAAAAGATAGATGCAACAGGTCCTTTTGTGTTTCTACAAACCTCTTTTGCAGCTTCTACTCCACCAGATTCAATAGCTTCTTCAATTCCAGTAACTAATTTTTTAGTATTTGTTGTTGCCATGTTCAAATAAATAATTCTCTCGATTGCGATTGCTAAACCTAAAATTAAAGCTACCAAAACGATTCCCATAAAAAACGGGCCACCCTCTATAAAACGTTGTTTTAAAACTTGATGAAATGATTCTGATTCTACAGCTTCTGCTGCTTGTGCAAATGTACTTTGAGTTGCTCCAAGAAACATTACACCTGTAATTGTAAAGATTGTAAATACTTTTTTCATTGTGATAAAATTAATTTATTAATATAATTAAGGTTTTAAATTCGTTAACTGCCTAAAAAAACACTGCGGAGAGAAAGGGATTCGAACCCCCGTTACAATTTCTTATAAACACGCTTTCCAAGCGTGCGCCTTAAGCCACTCGGCCACCTCTCCTAAATTATGCGTTCTAAGGTTCAGCAAGTAACAAAAAAATGTTGAATCCTTAAAAAAAAAAATGTATTTATTTATCTTATTTATGTGATTTTGTTCCCTTTTCATAAAAAAGAACCAATTCACTCATTCATTAGGTCAGTTTTCTTAATCTTAATTTAACAAACGCTTCAATAATCTTGCCAAAAAAAACATTTAAAAAAGAGGATGTAAATATACATCCTCTTTTTTGTTTTTTTAAAATCCTATCACTATTGTTCTGGTTTCATTTCAAAGTCTTCCATAAATTTCGTGGTATAGTTCCCTGAGATATAACTTGGACTATCCATCAATTGTCTATGAAAAGGAATCGTTGTTTTAATTCCTTCAATAACAAACTCATCCAAAGCTCTTTTCATTTTACTGATCGCTTCTTCTCTCGTTCGGGCGGTTGTAATTAATTTCGCAACCATCGAGTCATAATTAGGCGGAATCGTATACCCAGCATATACATGGGTATCCAAACGAACTCCATGTCCTCCAGGCGCATGAAACGTAGTAATCTTACCAGGTGCAGGCATAAATCCTTTGTACGGATTTTCAGCATTGATACGACATTCTATCGAATGAAGTCTAGGTAAATAATTTTTCCCTGAGATAGGCACTCCTCCAGCAACTAATATTTGCTCACGAATCAAATCGAAATCAACTACTTGTTCCGTAATTGGATGTTCAACTTGAATACGTGTATTCATTTCCATAAAATAAAAATTCCTGTGCTTGTCTACCAAAAATTCAACAGTACCAGCTCCTTCATATTTAATATATTCTGCTGCTTTTACGGCAGCTTCCCCCATTTTATTCCGTAATTCATCGGTCATAAATGGAGACGGTGTTTCTTCTGTTAACTTTTGATGACGTCTTTGAATTGAACAATCTCTTTCAGATAAATGACAGGCATTACCAAATGAATCACCAATAATTTGAATTTCAATATGACGTGGTTCTTGAATTAACTTCTCCAAATACATATCATCATTACCAAAAGCCATTTTTGATTCATATCGAGCAGCGTCCCATGCATCTTCAAGTTCTTCTTCTTTCCAAACAGCACGCATTCCTTTACCTCCACCTCCAGCAGAAGCTTTTAACATTACTGGGTATCCAGACTCTTCAGCCAAACGTTTGCATTCAGCAAAATCTTCAATCACCCCTTCACTACCAGAAACACAAGGCACACCAGCAGCAATCATTGTAGTTTTAGCATTTGCTTTGTCTCCCATTCTATCAATCATCTCAGAACTCGCACCAATAAACTTAACTCCATGCTCTTCACAAAGAGCAGAAAACTTTGAGTTCTCAGAAAGAAACCCATATCCAGGATGTATCGCATCTGCATTTGTTATTTCAGCGGCAGCCAAAATATTAGACATTTTCAAATACGATTCTGTACTTGCAGCAGGCCCAATACAAACTGCTTCATCAGCAAATTTAACATGTAAACTTTCTTCATCTACCTGAGAATAAACAGCAACTGTTTTAATTCCCATTTCCCTACATGTTCTAATAACACGTAAAGCTATTTCACCTCTATTGGCAATTAATATTTTTTTAAACATAATAATATTGTTTAGTCTAAATCATAGTTCTACTAACGAACTACAAAAAATAGTGTTTAATTATGCTTAATAATTATAATGGATCAACTAAAAATAACGGTTGACCAAATTCTACCGGTGAAGAATCATCCACTAAAACTTTGACTATCTTACCCGAAACTTCTGATTCTATTTCGTTAAATAATTTCATCGCTTCAATTACACACACTACAGAATCAGCTGAGACTGAATCACCAATTTCGATAAAATTAGATTTATCTGGAGATGGTTTTCTGTAGAACGTCCCAATAATTGGAGACGTAATTGTCAATAAGTTAGATTCATTGTTTTCTTCTGTAACAGCAGCAACAGCAGCAGCAGGTACAACCGGAGCTACAGCCAGTGGCACAACCTGTGACACAACTGGAATTTGGACTGGAGATAATACAGATTGTGAAAACGTAGTTTCAGTTTTACTAGGTCCTGTTTTCACGGTAATCTTAATATCTTCCATTTCTAATTTCACTTCACTTGCTCCAGATTTAGCAACAAACTTTATCAAATTTTGAATATCTTTTAGTTCCATAATATATAAGTTATAAGTCTTGTTTAATTCTTTATTTAGAGTCGTAAGCCCATTTTAAATAAATGGCACCCCATGTAAATCCACCACCAAAGGCAGCGAACACAATATTATCTCCTTTTTTCAATTTATCTTCATAATCAGCTAACAGCAATGGAAGTGTTGCAGAAGTAGTATTCCCATAGTTCTGAATATTGACCATAACTTTGTCCATACCTAACTTTACTCTTCTTGCAGTAGCTTCAATAATCCTAAGATTTGCCTGATGTGGCGCTAACCAATCTATATCATCATTTGTCAAATTATTTCGTTCGAGTATTTTCTCACTTGCGTCAGCCATATTTGAAACAGCATATTTAAATACGGTTTTTCCTTCCTGTTTAATAAAGTGTTGCCTGGCATCTAATGTTTCTTGAGATGTTGGATTTAAAGAACCTCCAGCTTCAATACGTAAAAACTCACGTCCAATACCATCACTTCTCAAATACTCATCTTGCAAACCTAATCCTTCTTCATTAGGTTCAAACAATGCTGCACCCGCACCATCACCAAAAATTATACAAGTAGCTCTATCTGTATAATCAACAATTGAAGACATTTTATCTGCTCCAACAACTAATACTTTCTTATATCTCCCTGACTCTATATAAGCTGAAGCTGTAGACATCGCATATAAAAAACTAGAACATGCCGCTTGTAAATCATACCCAAAAGCGTTTACTGCTCCTATTTTGGTGGCAACATAAACAGCAGTAGATGCCACATTCATATCTGGAGTAGCTGTACCTATAATTACCATATCTATCTCCTTCGGATCTATATTTCTCTTAGCAATTAGATCTTGCGCTGCTTTAATCGCCAAATAAGATGTTCCTTTATCTGCATCTTTAAGAATTCTTCGTTCTTTAATCCCTGTTCTTGTGAAAATCCACTCATCATTCGTTTCAACCAAAGTTTCTAACTCTTTATTGGTAAGAGTATAGTCTGGAACGTACTTTCCTACTGCTGTAATTGCTGCAGTTATTTTACCCATAAATAATATTTTTATAAGATTTTTTCACAAAAAAAATCAATACCCAAAGTAATGAAATTTATTTCACTTTTAAATGAAAAAGAAGGCAATAATTACCACCTTTAACCCTAAAACACCGAAAAACCCTCCATCAAGAGGGTTTTTTGCTGTATTTTAATAAAAATACTATGCTTCTACTGTAGGTGAATCAATTACAATTTGCCCTTTGTAGTAAAGTTTTCCTTCATGCCAGTGAGCTCTATGATACAGATGCGCTTCTCCTGTTGTAGGATCAACAGCAACTTGTGGAGCTACCGCTTTGTAATGAGTTCTTCTTTTGTCTCTTCTTTGTTTAGATATCTTTCTCTTTGGATGTGCCATTACGCTGTGTTTTATCTATTAATAAATCTTTTAACTTCCCCCATCTAGGGTCTATTGTATCTTCTTTTTTTGTTGTACTCTTTTTTATTTTAAATTCTTCTAACCTCTCAAAGGCTTTTGACTCCATCGTACCATCAAGCACCTTAGGATGCACCCTTTTTTGTGGTGCTGACAATACTAACATTTCAAAAATATAATGCGCCACATTAATGCGGTGTTCTGTATGCCGAAGATAAACAACCTCCTCGTTTCCGTCATCAGGACTTTCTCCAAATTTAACAATCAAAGACAAATCACCATTAACCTCCATATCAAAAGACTCTCCTGTAACATCACATGAGACATTAACAAAACCTTTAAAACAGAATTCTAATTCTAACAGACTAGGCTTTTTAACAAAAACCAACTCCACATTTATATTCGTTTCATCAAAATCATCCAATTGAAACGCATCAAAGAACTTATTTTTAATATGATATTCAAAATTATGCTTTCCTTCTTTTAAACCTATAAAAGAAATTTCAAAATCTCTCAACTCCTTCATAACAAACATCAATTTGAGCGTGCAAAGATATAAATTTTCACCTTATAATAAACAAAAGAAATCAAAATTTACTCATTAATATTTTTTTCTCACCTTCAAACTGTCTTTTACCAAGGTTTTATAAGCTTCTCGTATCTTAACTATTTTCAAACCAGAAAACAAAGCCTCTTTAAAAGAAGAGGCATCAGCCTTATTTTGACCTGCTATCTCAAAAGCAGTCCCGTGATCTGGAGACGTTCTTACCTCAGACAAACCTGCCGTAAAATTCACTCCATTCCCAAAAGCTAATGTTTTAAACGCCACCAAACCTTGATCGTGATACATTGCCAACACACCGTCAAACCCTTGATAATTCCCCGAACCAAAAAAACCATCCGCAGCATAAGGTCCATATACCAGTTTTCCAGTATCTCGAATTTCTCGCAAAGTAGGTCTTACCAACTCATCATCTTCATTACCAATCACTCCATTATCACCACAATGAGGATTTAATCCCAATACTGCAATCTTCGGCTTATCAATCCTGAAATCTTGAACCAAAGTAGTGTACATAGTATTTACTTTTGAAATAATCAACTCTTTCGTAATCGTTTCAGAGACTTTAGCAACAGGAACATGACCAGTAATCAAACCCATACGTAAAGTATCTGTCATCAAAATCATCAAACTTTCTCCTTCCAACTTCTCCTCCAAGAACTCAGTATGTCCAGCAAACTTAAATGTCTCTGACTGAATATTATCTTTACTTATAGGAGCAGTCACCAATAAATCTACCTTACCCTCCTTGAGCGCTAAAGTAGCCGCCTCAAGTGATTGTAACGCAAAAACACCAGATACTTTTGTAGGAGTTCCTAATTCAACTTTCACCTCATCGTTTGTTATAGACAACAAATTCACCTTCCCATCTATCACTTTTTCTAAAGAATGAATTTCCTGAACCCGAACCTCAGATTTTAAATTATTCTTATGAAAAGAAATAACTTTTAAAGAAGCAAATAATACTGGAGTACAAAAATCCAGCATACGCTTATCTTCGAAAGTTTTTAAAATAACCTCAATACCAATTCCATTGATGTCACCAACAGAAATACCCACCTTTATTTTTTGATCTTTCTCCATTCAAATACTTTATTATTCTTATTTTTGAGCAATCAAAAGTAATCATTTAAATTGACAATTTTATGTTCACAGGTATTATAGAAAAACTAGGTTTGACAAAACAAATCACAAAGGAAAACGACAACTTACACATCTCTGTTTCTGCTGATTTTACTGGCAAATTAAAAATTGATCAAAGTGTAGCTCATAATGGCGTTTGCTTAACTGTCATTGCAATAGACAAAGACATTTATACCGTGACAGCAATCAAAGAAACTCTTCAAAAAACAAACTTATCTACTTTAATAGTGGGAGATTCTATAAATCTAGAAAGAGCTATGAAACTGGGAGATAGACTTGATGGTCATATTGTACAAGGTCATGTAGACCAAACAGCAACTTGTACCTCTATTTTTAACGATAACGGGAGTTGGATTTTTACATTTGAGTACGACCCTACAAAAAACAACATTACTATTGAAAAAGGCTCTATCACTATTAACGGGACAAGTTTAACAGTTGTAAACTCAAAAAAAAACAGTTTCAGTGTCGCCATTATCCCCTACACATACGAGAACACCAATTTCAACAAATTCACCGTCGGAACAGAAGTGAATTTAGAGTTCGATGTAATAGGAAAATATGTGGCTCGCTTAATGAATAAATAAATTGAGTCTAAAACCAATTTTATTTTTAAATGTCGCACTAATATTTTTTACTCAGATAAGCAATAAAAATTGAAGCAAGCACCACTACGGTTTTGTTTTTATATGAAATAGAACCGTAACCTACGGCTATGCTTGTTTTTTTTATTTTATCTAAAGAAAAAATAATTCAAATTTATTTGGCATTAAAGGTGTTATTTTATAGCAGCACATTTTTCCTTGCACTCTTCTTGAATCGAAGCACATTTTTCACAGTCTGATTTTGTACATGTATCGCTACATTTTTTTGCACAAGTCTTCGCTAGTTTAGAACTACATTCAGTTGCTTTGGTTGCACATTTAGTTTTACATTCCGCTTTCAACTCAGCACATTTTTCACAGTCTGCTTTCGTACATGTATCGCTACATTTTTTTGCACAGGGCTTTCTATCCTTAGAACAACCCGTAACTTTCACATCTTTAACCGAAGTTATGCTATATGTTTCACCACCAGCAATAGCTTCAATTTTATTTATGATTTCTTCTTTTGATATTTTATTCTCATCATAAACAATTTGTCCTAATTTATTTTCAAAAGAAACCGAAACAGAAGAAACCCCTTTCTCTTTTGATAATTTTGACTCAATTGTTTTTGCACAACCTATCTGACAGGTCATTCCTTCAATTCCAACTTCAATTTTCTTTAAACTTTTTTTCTCGGCTGTTTTTTCAACTGCACCTTTCCCGTTTTTAGGAGTTTCCTTACAAGAAACCGCAACTAGAGAAACCAAAAGACAAAGACATATTATTTTAATAAATTTCATAATGATAGATTTAACGGTCGCAATTTAGACAGAATCCTATACTTATCCGAAAAAAAAGGAAGAATTTTACATTTCAATAACAAAAGCAAAATAAAAAACACAAAATGGCTACTTCTATTTATTCTCCCATTAACCTAGAGTAGGTCATTTATTAGTTGAAATTAAGAAATCAAAAAAGCACTGATAGCTTAAGCTCTATAGAGATAGGCGCATTAAGAATTATTTTTGCAAAAAAACAATTATCTCGATTTATTTACTTTACCCTCATTTTCTTTTACAAAAGAAGCCCAACCACTATAATTTTTTCCACCTACAACCACGCCACTATTGTAATAATGACACACTGCAGCTGCGAGACCATCGGTGGCATCCAAATTTTTAGGTAAGGTTTTTAAGTTCAAGGTACTTTTTAACATTAAAGCAACCTGTTCTTTAGAAGCATTTCCATTTCCAGTAATTGCCATTTTTATTTTTTTTGGCAAATATTCCGTTATCGGAATTTCTCTAGATAATCCCGCCGCCATTGCAACACCTTGCGCACGCCCCAACTTCAACATAGATTGTACATTTTTCCCAAAAAACGGAGCTTCAATAGCTATTTCATCAGGGTGATGCGTATCTATCAATTCAATGGTTCTTTCAAAAATCAATTTTAACTTCGTATAGGGATCATCATATTTTTGTAATTGCAATTCGTTCATCTGAATAAATTCCATCTTCTTTTTCACTACACGAATCAAACCAAACCCCATAATTGTAGTTCCTGGGTCAATTCCTAATATAATTCTTTCTCCACTCAAAATTCTTCTTGTCTTTTAATTCTAAAAGAAACAAATCCACATTATTTCCGTTTTCTTTGTAACTTCGAACGAAGATATAAATTAGAAGTTATATAAGTGAATAAATTGAAATCATTTCGAATCCCTTATGGAATTTCTATCTTGAAATTCATCATTCTTAGTTGTGCTTTTTACACTCTTTATATAAAGATTCATAATTTCCAAATCCCCTTACCAAAAATTCCGCTTTTGGAAATTCTTATGATAACTTTTCTTTCATTTTGTAACTGGGGTTTAGAAGTATTCAAATGGCAAATTTTAGTACGCTCCATTCGCTATATTTCTTATAGTACTGCATTCTCTCAAAGTTTAGCAGCGCATACAACAGCAATCATTACCCCAAATAAAATTGGTGAATATGGAGCGAAAGCCTCCTTTTTTAAAAAGGAGTTAAGAAAAAAAATACTCAGCTTAACTTTTATCGGAAATGCAAGTCAAATGCTGATAACCTGTATTTTTGGATGTGTCGGAATTGCACTATTTAAATTTAAAATACTCAATCACAGTTCAGTTCTTTTTATCTCCATATTTTGTGTTTTAGGAATCACAGTCTTATATTATTTACAAAAGACAAAAAACATATTTAAATACTTTTACAATACTAGATTAAGTACACATGTTACTGTATTAATTCTTAGTTTATTGAGGTATTTAGTTTTCTCTTTTCAATATGTGTTTTTGTTAAAAATAATTGGAATTGAGCAAAGCTACACAAGCCTGTTACCAATAGTTTGGCTGCTCTATTTTATATCTTCTTGTATCCCTAGTTTTGCCTTGTTTGATTTTGCAATTAAAGGATCTGTCGCCTTATTTATTTTTGATCCATTCAATATATCTAATGAAATCATTTTAATAACGGCCTTTTTAATGTGGCTATTAAATTTCGCAATACCCGCAATTATCGGAGGTTTTTTTATAACCGGTTTTAACCTTAATCAACAACTTAAATAATGATTCTAATCACTAGCTGTATAGCCTCAATATACCTCTTGCTCATTGGTTCCTTTTACCGAGGTCTTCAAAAATCAACGGATTTTGTGGTTGCAAAAAAATCGTTTTACAATTCCTATTCTATTTTGATTGCTTTACGGAATGAAGAAAGTAATTTAAAAGTGCTTTTTAAAAGTCTAGAAAAAATAAACTACCCTAAAAACAAGTATGAAATTATTTTTATCAACGATCATTCAGAAGATAGCTCTTTTCAACTCCTTGAAAAATTCAAACAAGAAAACCTAGATACTCAAATTCAGCTATTAAACAACGAATCTCTAGGTAAGAAATCCGCTGTAACAACGGGAGTCAAATATGCAAATTTTAATTGGATTCTCACTACAGATGCAGACTGTACAGTTCCCTCAAACTGGATTCAAGCCTATGATACAGTATTACAAAAAAAATCTTATAAATATATCAGCGGTCCCGTTGCACTCATAAGTGAAAGCTCGTTTTTAAATCAATTCCAAAATATAGAGTTTTTAAGCCTCCAAGGCAGTACTATAGGCTCATTTTCTATAGGAATACCATTTATGTGCAATGGTGCAAATAGCTGTTTTCACAGGTCTGTGTTTATAATTAACAATGGATATCAAGGAAATGAAAATATCGCAAGTGGTGATGATGTATTTCTACTGGAAAAAATCATTTCGGAGGATGCAAATAAAGTAACATTTATCAATAGCCGAGATGCAATTGTATATACCCAACAAGAGACAAGCTGGAACAATTTAATCAATCAAAAAATTCGCTGGGCTGCGAAGGCCACCTCTTACAAAAACAAAACAGGAATTTTTGTTGGCACCGTCATATTTGTCAGTAATTTTTTACTATTAATTCTATTGATATTTAATTGGAAACTAGCCCTCTTATTCTTCCTAGCTAAACTTGTTATAGACCTAGTATTTATACAGAAAACGTCTCAATTCTTTAAAAAAAAAATCTCATTATTACCCTATCTTCTAAGCAGTATTCTCTACCCTATATTTAGTGTTTGGGTATTTATCCTTTCTCAATTTACAACTTTCGAATGGAAAGGAAGAACTTTAAAGAGGTAATTCTTATTCAAATAACTGTTCCATCAAGCCTTCTATATTCCATAGTAAGAATACTATTACAACTAATAAAATGACTAATAAAACAGCTCGTTTCTGGTTTGGTTTTTTTCTGTTTTTAATACGTGCCATAGCAGTTGTTACAATTTAGTGAAGACCGTTGCAAGGTACATGACAAAAACAAAGACCCAAACTTAGGGTGTAAATCATTGTTTGTTAGCTTATTAAGATATATATTCAAGCCATGAAACTACAAATAACACCTACTTTTGCAGATAGCATTTGTGATTTACGTACAAGAAAGATAAAAGCTACATTTTTTAGTCAAATAAATATTCTTATCGATTGGGATCGCATTTCAAAAATAATAGACAAGGACTATTCCAGGGGTAAAAGTGCCGTTGGTAAGCCTTCCTATGATGGTTTGTTGCTTTTTAAAATGTGTCTTTTACAGAGTTGGTATGGTTTAAGCGATTACCAAGTAGAAGATAGACTTAACGATAGTTTATCATTCAGCTATTTCTGTGG
>NZ_JBAHZZ010000105.1:0-5563 GCF_037132785.1 Flavicella sp.
AGCTTACTTTGATGAATTTTGTTTTAGAATTAATAGGTCACAATACAAAGAATCCATTTTTCATAAAACAATTCTTAGAATGGTACTACAAAAACCTAAATATCAAAAAAACATAAAACAGACACTAGGCGTATAACTCAGAAAATTGATATAACTTAATCTAAAATTGCCAATATCATTGGCAAGCATAAATCAAAACGCCTATATTTGTAATGCAAAAATTGAGTTTTTGGGTTAAATTCAGCAAGTCTAATAAATTAATATAACAAAAATGAGATCTATTATCGTATTCCTATGTTTATTGAGCGTATCCTGTTCAAATAAATACAAAGATGTAATAACTGCAGCTGAAGATTATCAAATAATTCCAAAACCATCTACTCTGGAAGTTTTAAAAGGAAGATTTTTGATAGACGATAACACTAAAATAGTAGGAGATTCAAGTTTGATAACCGAGGGGGATTATCTAGCAGAAATGCTAAGTCTTTCTTCAGGAGAGAATATTAAATTTGATCCCAAAAGCGATAATGGAAATATTATATTAAAAATAGATGACGCTATAACTAATAATGAAGGGTATGAACTAAAAGTAGCCTACAATGAAATTATCATTTCAGGAAAAACTTCTAAAGGTGTTTTTTATGGCATTCAAACATTAAGACAATTGATGCCTGCTTCCATAGAATCAAAAGATGGGTTAACAAAAGAATTAACTATTCCAGCAGTTAGTATTAAAGACAGCCCGAGATATCTATACAGAGGAATGCATTTAGATGTTGCTCGTCATTTTTTTCCTGTTTCATTTGTGAAAAAATACATTGATTTAATTGCAATGCATAAAATGAATGCCTTTCATTGGCACCTAACTGAAGATCAAGGTTGGAGAATAGAAATAAAAAAATACCCAAAATTAACTGAAGTTGGAGCTTGGAGAAATGGGACTATCGTTGGTCATCACCCTGGAACTTCAAACGATCAAAAAAAATACGGTGGTTTTTATACGCAAGAAGATATAAAGGAGATCGTTAAATATGCCTCAGAACGTCATGTTACCGTAATCCCTGAAATTGAATTACCAGGTCACGGTGGTGCAGCCATTGCATCCTATCCCTTCTTAAGTTGTTTCCCAAATGAACCGACTAAAATTTATAAGGATATGGGTTCAATCAAAGGGAAAGAATTACAAGCCAATGGAACACCAAAAATAGTGTATGAAACCTGGGGAGTTATTGATGATGTGTTTTGTGCTGGGCAAGAAGAAACCTTTGAGTTTTTAGAAAATGTTTTGGCCGAAATAATTCCATTATTTCCCGCTCAATACATTCATATAGGAGGAGATGAATGTCCAAAAGGAAATTGGAAAAAATGCTCAAAATGTCAACAAACAATGGTGGAAAAAGGATTAAAAAACGAGCATGAGTTACAGAGTTATTTCATTCAACGAATGGAAAAATATATAAATTCTAAAGGGAAGAAAATAATTGGTTGGGAAGAAATTTTAGAAGGAGGATTGGCTCCTAATGCCACTTTGATGTCTTGGAGAGGTACCAAAGGAGGAATAACAGCAGCAAAACAGAAACACGATGTCATTATGACTCCAAAACAGTATTGTTATTTTGATTATTATCAATCTAAAGACAGAGAAAATGAGCCATTGGCAATTGGAGGATTGACAACTGTTTTTCAAGTATATTCTTATAATCCAGCACCTGAAGAATTAACTCAAGAGGAACAAAAGTATATTTTAGGAGTTCAAGGAAATGTTTGGACAGAATATATGGAAACTACAGATTCTGTTGAATATATGCTATTACCTAGAATGACAGCTTTATCAGAAGTAGTTTGGTCATCAGAAGAAGGGAAAAACTGGAATGATTTTCAACAAAGATTAAATTATATTTCTAAAAGATATGATGTCATGGACTTAAATTACGCAAAACATAGTATTAAAAAGGAATAATTGTTTTATTGCAAAAGAATAGTAAGTGTCGTCAGGCTGAGCAGAATCATGCTTTTTCATAAGTAAAAACTATTCTATAACTCACTTTAGATTGCACCAAATATCGAAAATGAATATTCAAAAAAACATCACTGAAAAATAAAATATTGGACGTTTAGTAGATAAAAATACTTATTAAATTGTTCAATTTAAAAACATGTTCTTCTCTGATTAACTCAACACCTACAAGATGTTAAACAAAAAATAATGCATTTGGTCAGGATAAAATGGTAGTTGATAGATTTGTGTTTTGATATAAAATAAATTCAGTTAATTTTGATTAAAATTTTAATCAAACGATGAAACGTATATTTCTTTTTTTATTTCTATCATTAACAACATGCCTCCTAAACGATTTACATGCACAAACATCATTTAAAGTTAAAGGTGTGGTAGTGAATGAACTGAATAAAACCCCTATTCCATTCGCTACTTTGATCGTTATCAATAAAGAAACCTCAGAAAACATTACAGGTACAACCACAGCGGATGATGGGTCTTTTGAAATCACGATAAATTCATCTAATATTTCTTTAGAAATTCGATATATAGGTTTTGAAACAAAAGTTATTCCAGAGGTTTTATTTTCTTCTAACATAGCCAATCTTGGTAAAATAGGAATCTATGAAGGTCATACTTTAGAAGAAGTAAATATTAGAGCCGAAAAATCTACTACAGAGTTTAAATTAGACAGACGTGTTTTTAATGTTGGGAGAGACTTAAGTTCTACCGGAATGGGAGCATTGGAGTTATTGAATAATGTCCCTTCTGTAAACATCAACATAGAAGGTGAAATAAGTTTAAGAGGGAGTTCTGGTGTACAAGTTTTGATTGACGGAAAACCTTCAATTATAGCAGATGACCCAAGCAATTCCTTGAGTTCTATTACTGCAGATATGATTGAAAGTGTAGAAGTAATCACCAATCCATCTGCCAAATATGACGCCGAAGGAACCTCAGGAATTATAAACATAATCCTAAAAAAGAACAAAAAAAAGGGTCTAAATGGCTCTATTTCTCTCAATACAGGCACACCTCACAATCACAGTATGGGTCTGAGCATAAACAAAAGATCTGAAAAATTTAATTTATTTGCGCAACTAGGAGCTGGGTACAAAGAAAGAATTTATGACAACGAAAACAGCAATCAGAACTTAGAAGACAACACAACGATCAATAGCATAAGCACAGAATACAGAAATGAAAATTATTACAATCTTGTTTTAGGAACTGATTATGAGATAAACGAATTAAACATAATTACCTTATCAGGAAATTTTACATATGAAATTGAAGACATGCCGTCCAAAACATATTTTAGTTCTTATGAAGAGAATACATTAATTTCTGAATGGAATCGTAATGAAACAACAGATGCTACTAATCCAAAATGGCAATATGAATTACAGTATAAAAAAGATTTTAAAGACCACAAAGACCACGATTTGTTGTTTAGCGCATTGGGAAGATATTTTGGAAAAGATCAAGAGTCAGAGTTCGAAGTATTGCCAACATTTGGTGACAGCGAATTTGAAAATCAACAAACAGAGACTGAGTTTCAACAACAAGACTTCACTTTAAAGTTAGACTATACAAAACCAATTTCTGAAAACTCAACTTTAGAAACAGGAACTCAATATGTTATCAATGATGTTGGCAATGATTTTACTGTTAGGGATTGGGATTTTACTAACGAAGATTGGGTCACAGATTCAGATTTAACAAATAATTTCGAATATAACCAAAAGGTCTTGGGTATATATGCAACAGGTTCATATGAATATGCTTCTTGGGGAGTAAAAGCGGGATTACGATTAGAAAACACTAATTTAAACACACTTCTTATTGATACAGATGAAGGAAATGAAGAAAATTATACAGACTTTTTTCCAAGTGCACATATATCTTATAAGTTTAATCAAGAAATCTCAATGCAAGGGGGGTATTCTAAACGAATTTTCAGACCAAGATTATGGGACCTAAATCCCTTTTTTAATATTAGAAATGATTATAACTACAGAGTAGGAAACCCTGATTTAAAACCCGAATACACAGATTCATTTGAATTGACTAGTATTTTTATCATTCCAAAAGCTTCTATCAACGCCAGTATTTATCATAGATATACTAATGATGTCGTTGAGCGTATAACTTATTTCGAAGACAACGTTAGTATTACGAAACCAGAAAATATTGGAACAAACAATACAACAGGTGTTGAGTTAAACGCTAAATACAGCCCTTGGAATTGGTTTTCTTTAAACAGTGATTTCAATTTTAGTTATTTTGACAGAAAAGGAGAGCTTGATGGCGAAAACTTTGATTTTATCGGTAGAAGTTGGACTACTAGAATGACTGGAAAACTAAAGTTACCAGCAGAATTTGAGGTAGAATTAACTGGGAATTTTCAATCCGCTTACAAGACAGTACAAGGCGAAACTTCTCAAAACACTTATGCAGATTTTGGTTTACGCAAAAAAATAGCAAACGGGAAAGTGGTAATAAGTCTTAGCGCAACAGACATATTTAATTCTCGTATTAGAGAAGTTACTATAAGTCAACCTACATATTATGTTTATTCCAAACGACAAAGAGGACGAATCATTACGCTAGGAGTGAGTTATGGATTTGGAAAAGGAGAAGCTATGACTTATTCTGGAGGAGGAAGAAGATAGCTGCCACAAGAATGAACCAAATGACGGATCAGTAAATCCGCTTGAGGATTTACCTCTAGACATTAACTTGAGTTCAATATTTTGTGGATTATCCTAAATGAATTTCAGAGTGATTGATCATAAAATTGAATTATATTTTTCTTTAGATGAAATAAAAAATATTAGCATAGCCTAGTTACGGTTCTATTTTATATTGAAATATAAAGGAAACAGAAACTAACTTAATCAATCATTTTGATGTTTAATTGATATTCCTTAGTAAAAAAACACTTATTATGTTAAGCCAATTTACTCCTTTTTTCTAATAAAACTTATGGTTGTTATAATAACAGGACAAATTCAATTTTTAGTTTTCTTTTTTGTTAAATATTAATCCTTTTCACTGTTTTTTTATTGCTTTTAATGGCATTAAATACCAAATAAACATCAATAAAAAAAGGCTCCTAAATAAATTAGAAACCTTTATAAATTAAAATTTTATAGTTTGAACCAGCTACAATTTCACTATTTTTTTTGATGTTTTCCCTTGACTGGTTTCTACTTCAAAAATATAGATGCCACTTGATAAGTAACTAACATCTATGCTTAAACTTTTCTCGGAATATAAATACTTGCCTAATACGGTATAAATATTTACTTGTTTAAAGTTTAATGTACTATCTAAAGTTATATGTAATATATCTTTAACAGGGTTTGGATAAAATTTCACGGTGTTTTCAGTATTTATATCTAAGGAACTTAATGCTTCACTTATAGCTCCAAAATCTTTCCAAACGTCTGCTAATTCATAGTTGTCTTTTGTGCCTTTTGGTACGGTTAAAGTTATATTATCTAAAATTAAACCTTCAAAGACATTTGAATTTATAGATAATGGGGTTTGCCAATTGAC
>NZ_JBAHZZ010000117.1:0-6574 GCF_037132785.1 Flavicella sp.
TTTCACACACCAATGTGCTAGGTCTGCATCGTATTTATCTGTCTTTTTTTTAACCCATTTATTAACTGCTCTGCTAATTGTTGAACGCGCTCTATTTAGAGTTTTAGCAATGTAGGATTTTGATTTTTTTTCATCTAAAAGAGTCTCAATTTATATTCTTTCTTTACGAGTAAGTCGTCTATGTTTTTTTACTACCATTTTACAAATCTATAAATTTAGATTTGTTGCGTTAAGTTATTGAATGGAGGAAATCTAAGATTTTGATTTGTTGCGTTAAGTTCTTGAATTCAAGCATATTTTTTGGATATTGTAGCTAACGTCTAGTATAAGAAACGTAGGGCAGTAAATAAGCACTATCGTTTCGCTTTATTACTTAGCTAAATATAAATATTTTGCTTTTATCTTTCTCCTAAATGCCAAATTTTATATTTAGCGGACTTTGTTAATATACATTGACCTTTCGGTTTAGCACAAACGCCCTATGTTTTTTATACATTGTTAGGTGTCTGGCTTTTCTTTCCGTAAACTTGCTAGCGTTGGCGTGAAAGCTCTTTTAAATTTGTGAGGCACGAGCAAACTTTAAATGTGCTTGAACTTGCGTTGGCTATTCTATTCCGTTTTTAATATTATTCTTTTATTTACTGTGTCGTATTTATAATTTACAATATTTTCATTTAATATCAATTCAATCACTTCTTCAATTACTCCAAAAGGAACTACAAACCATTCTCTTGGATTTAGCCTTTGTCCTTTTTCGTTAAATAAGTCAATATCTAAACAAGCCTTTGCAAAAAACCTGTGTAAAAGGCTTTCTAATTTATCTGCATTTCGATTGTAAACTTTATATGTTGCAACTTTTTTCACATCAGCAAATAAATAAGTCGCTTCATTTTTAGCATTCTTAATTCTATCATCTACAGAAGTACTTGCAAAACCAATCTTGTACAAATCTTTTATATTTGAAATTTTAGAATTAGTCGATTTAGATTTTAGAACATAAACCCAACCTGTTTGTAAATCTTCTTCTTTTACAAGACCTGTGTTTACGAACAATTCTTGTTCTAACTTTTCATAAGTATTGGTAATTAATTTTCCGCTTTTTTGAATTTGTTTACCTAATGAACGATAAAGCATATTGCTATAAGTTCCATTTTCAAATATTGTTCTCGTTCTTCCTTCAATTCGCATTCTATTTCCTGATTTTTGCTCCCATTCTTCTTGTTTTAAGTTAGCCGATTCCAAGTACAATAAAATACCATCCATTAAATAATAGTCTCCAATATGAAGATTCTTTTCTATGTTTTTAAACGGTAAAACTTTCCTTTTTCCTTCTTTGATTTCTTTATGAACTTTTTGAAACATTGTTTCATATTTAGCAAAATCCTTTTCCTTCATTGCTTTTCTTCTTGCAACAAAATCTGATTCTGCTCTATCTTCAGGTTTTGGCGTATGTTTGAATTTAAAAATATCTAAATCATTATCTAAATCTAATAATCCTAAATCATCATCTTCATTTAAAATAGCATCAATAGTTGGTTTTTCCATTTCTACAAAACCCAATAAATTGTGTCTATCAAAAGGTTTTAATGTTTTCTTCTGAGATTCCTTTTCTCTAAAATTTTTCAACTTTGCCATTAAACCATATTCAGACATACTTGACTTATTTGGTTCTCTATTGTTTTTATCGAAAAACGTATTTATTTCTTCAAATGAATCTACAAGTCTATCTTCATCTGTTTTTACAGTTGAAGTCTTGACTTTTGAATCTAATAAACCAAAAGTATCATCATTAAAGATATCGTCTAATGTTGGTTTCTTTTTAGCCATTTACAAGTGCTTTTTTACGTTTTAATTCTCTCAAAAAGACCAATGCTTCTGCCATACGTTTTTCTTTATGGTCAAATGCTTGAATACTTGGGTGCAATCCTTTGTTGTTTTTAACCCATTCATTTATTTTAGGCCATAACAATAAGGCTTCTTCTTCCGTCATTTCAATTTTGGTAGATTGAATATGCTCGTCTATGAGTTTTAATACTTGTGTAGTTACCGATTTAGATAAAATTTCAAATGCTTTTTGAAAAGGATTAATTCTATCTATTAAGTCAATATGAATATCATCAATATTCACAAAACTTCCTGCCATTCTAATAAATTTCTTATCGCCTTGTTCTTCAATGGTGCTGTTTTTTATTACAGAATCTACAACTACGTGTTGTCGTACTGCTTCTACATCTTCATCACTTAAATCTGGATATATTTCTCTAATTATTTTAGGAATTAAAACAGTATTGATAACCTCAGGTTCAATATTTCCGGGCATTGCTTTAAGCATTTGAGGGTTTTGTAATAATTTCGCCTTCAAATCATTCAAATCTGTTTCAATAATACCTTTTGCCCTTTGTGAAGTAGGTAATTTAAAACCTCTTATTTTAATCGTATTCTCATCATCCGTTTCGTCCTCTTCCTCATCATCATCTTTTTTAAGTTTGAATTTGAAATTTGGTGCTAAAACTTGTTCCATTAATAAAGATGCAGTAATTGCCTTTAGCATATTATTTACCGATAAATTTACTTCATCATTTTCGGCATCAGGTTGAGCAATAAGGTTGGTAAATTGAGCGTGAGTTTTATTATTGCTATCTCTTGTTGCTCTACCAATAATTTGAATGATTTCGGTCAATGAACCTCTGTAGCCTATTGTTAGTGCGTGTTGGCAATAAGGCCAATCAAAACCTTCTTTTGCCATTCCTAAAGCAATAATAATATCTATATCATCAGCAGATTTTATTTCTCGTAAATACCCACTTATTTTATCTCTCGATGTTGGATTATCGTTTACCAAATCGGCAACTTTAAGGGTTCTGCCTGATTTATGACTTTTAATGTGTAAAACGCCTGTGGTTTCATCTTGGTATTCTAAATCTCCTAGAACGTCAATAATATGATTTACTTCTTCATATTTTTCTTTGGATGATTCAGCCGAATTTACACTCGGAATATGAATAATGGTTTTTAAATCTTCATCTAAAACTTCTGCCAAGGCTGATTGTTCTTTATCAGGATGTTTTTTAAAATACCTTCCTGTATAAAAATGATAACCAATACCTAAAGATTTTAAAAATTCATATCCATTTAATTGCTGATAATAAGTATAAGTAACTTTTGTAAATTTCGCTTCATCTTCTGGCATTAAAACGGGAATATTATCGCCTCTAAAGTACGAACCTGTCATTGCAACAATATGTGCAGTTGAATTTGCCATTATGCTCTTTAATACTTGCCCTAAAATATTATCTCCTTCTGCTGATACGTGATGAAATTCATCAATAGCAACCAAAGTATCATCTAATTTTTTAACGTCTAAATCTTTAAATACCCATCGTAAAGTAGCGTGAGTACAAACCAATATCCGTTCGTCTGATTCTAAAAAATTAAGGAATGCCGTTGCCTTACTTTTTTCTTTTCCTGGTGTACAAAGGTTGTATTTCGGATTAGGTATCCAGTCGGTAAAAAAGCCGTATTTTTTTAATTCTGTTGAACCAAAAGATGCTCCAATAGATTTTTCGGGAACTGCAACAATTACTTTTTTTATACCTTGATGATATAATTTTTCTAAAGCAATAAACATTAATGCTCTTGATTTTCCTGATGCTGGTGGTGCTTTTAATAAAATATATTGTGCAGAATTTGCCTCAAATGCTTTTTCCTGCATTTCTCGCATTCCTAAAGCATTGGTGCTTTTACTTTTCCCTGTTTGTTGGTATGTTACGTGAACTAAATTTGGCATATTATTTAGAAGTTTTTTCTATTAAGTTTTGTAATTCTTTAGTTGTTGGTAAATAGAGTTGATACTTAGAAGCAAACAACTGTTTGTTATCATTTAAAACTGAGTATTTTGCCACAACATTATCTGTGTCGGCACACAATAAAATACCAATAGTAGGATTGTCTGATTCTCTTTTTTCTAAATCATCAAACATTCGTACATACATATCTAATTGACCAATATCCTGATGTGTTAATTTTGTTGTTTTAATATCAATAACCACAAAACATTTTAAAATGTAATTGTAAAAAACTAAGTCTATAAAAAAGTTAGACGTTTCGGTTTTTATCATTTTCTGTTGTGCTACAAAAGCAAAACCTTTTCCCATTTCTAATAAAAACTGTTGCAATTGCTTGATAATTGCATTTTCAATATCTTTTTCTTTATGCGTAAGGTTGTTTGGTAACTCTAAAACATAAGGGTCTTTTATAAACTCATAATGAACAGGAATATCGGCTATTTTGTTTTGCTGATGAGCCAATGTTCTTTGAAAATATTGAGAACCAATATTACGGTCTAATTTTCGAGTACTCCAATGTTGGTCTATAGTTTCTTGTATGTAAAAATTACGAGCATCTGTGTTTTCTACTCGTATCAATAAACGGTAATGCGTCCAAGACAATTCGGGACGCACTGCGTCCCGAATTGGGAAACAAGTATAAAATTGACGCATTTTACGTAACTCACGAGTATCAAAGGTTTTACCAAAGTCTGTTGTTAAACTTAACGCTAAATTTGATAGTAATTTCTTACCATATTCTGCTCTTTGCGTCCCGTTTTGTTCTTCTTCTATAATACGTTTGCCAATTTGCCAATAGGCAAAAACCATTGCCGTATTTATGGCAACTACTGTTTTTTGACGTGCTTCTTGTATGATGTTTTTAATATCGGATACAAAATTGGTATTTGGTTTATTTTCACTCATTTTTTGACTTTCTTTTTACGAGTTTTCTTTTGCTTTGCAAAAAGCGTATCTTTTTTAATCATTTCTTCATATTGCTTAAACAAATACTCTAATCGTTCGGTATCATTTTTAAACGGTTGCAATCTATAACATTGCTCTATGGCAATATCGAGTTCTTGATGTGCTTTTAATAAACCTTTAGGCATAGTATCTAGATTGTATAGTTGTGCCATTGTTCTGCTTGGGTGTTTTGCTCTTTCGTCTAAAATGGCAAATACATATAAATTTAGGTTTTCTTTTTGTTTGGTTGTTATGTTTGGGAATGGGAAGGTGTTGAAGCAAATATCTTTTGAATACCTGTAATCTGTCTTGAGTTTTCCACCAACGGCTCTTACCCAAGTCATATGCATTCTAGAATTGATTATGGCGAACATAAAAGGTTCTGCATCATAAATAACTTGTGCTGAATTTGAAACAATTGTATTGTTATTTAAATATCCGCAAGGAATATATTCTCTTCTTTCAGATGAAACACTTGGTAAGATTAATTGACTTTCTTTTGCAGTATTTCTATCTCTAAATTGATGTGAACGTTGGGCTAATCTGTTTGTTCCTTTGTCTTTACTGTTTAATCTGTGAATTTCAGTTCTCTCAATTCGATTTGTAATTGTCGGTATTTTAATGGCTTCTTCTAATTGGTTATCTTCAATCCACAAGCAATATCTTTTACTTCCTCTAATAAATTCGGCAGAACCTAAAAGTAATCTAGTAAACTCTTTTCCTTTTGGGAATTGTTTAATTAACTGTTCATATTCTTCTTCTGTAAAAATTAATCCACCACCATCATTTGGCATATTTCCAAACTTCATTTCAGGGAAATTCGATAATGGTTTTCTTCTACCTGAAACAATTATGTTTGCAGAATCCATTAAATATGGATTTATATTTTTTACTGCTTTTTTGAAATTATCTTTAAATAAATATTTTTGTTCAGTTGATATATTTCTAAGTCCGACAATGATAACCGTTACACCTGCATTTCCTTTAGCATTGTTTGTCCATTTAAAAGATTGATGAGCAAATCCAATTTCAATATCCTTATTAAGGATATGAGGCCAAATAAGAGGAACTTGTTGACCTTGACAAATAGAATTGGTAGTTACAAAAGCACATTTAGCATTCAAACCTGAAATATATTTTGCTCCTTTAAAAAACCAACAGTTAATATAATCTAAATCACGATATTTCTTAAGTTCATTGAAAACAAAATCCATATCTTTTTTCTGTTCCGCATCTTGCAATCTTGCTCCCAAATAAGGTGGATTACCGATAATATAAACTTCATCTGTTTTACTAATTGGGCAAACGGTTTTCCAATCTACTCTTGTTGCGTTTCCTTGGGTTATTTGTCCTGCTTCTTTTAACGGCAATATGGATTTAGATTTTCCGTAATCAAATAAAGTATCTTCAAACACTCTGTTCATTTGGTGTTCTGCCAACCAAAGTGAGAGTATTGCCATTTCGTGAGCAAAATCATCTATTTCTATTCCGTAAAACTGTGATAGTTTTATTGAAGTCCATTCCAAAGTTGGGTTAGGTTCTAACGCAATAATATTTTCTAAAATTTTAATCTCTAATAATCGAATTTCTTTGTAAGTAATAATCAAGAAATTTCCGCTACCACAAGCAGGGTCAAAAAACTTAACTGAGTTAGTCATTTAGTTTCTGTATCTTAGTGTCCTTAAATATAACAGATATGGATGTTTTTCAAGGTCAAAATATACTGAGTTTTATAAAAGAACTACCAAATGATGAAGCTTGTAAGGCTTATTTAGCCAAAATAA
>NZ_JBAHZZ010000125.1:0-14963 GCF_037132785.1 Flavicella sp.
GTAAGTCACAAATGCTATCTGCAAAAGTAGGTGTTATTTGTAGTTTCATGGCTTGAATATACATCTTAATAAGCTAACAAACAATGATTTACACCCTAAGTTTGGGTCTTTGTTTTTGTCATGTACCTTGCAACGGTCTTATACTGATAAGTTTGGGTTATATGGAACACCAAAACTAGCGTCTTCACCTGTAGGTACTAATAAATCAGGAATTCCATCACCATTAACATCATAATAGTGGAAGTAGGATGTTCCGTCATCACCATAAAAAGCACCATAACCAGCACCATATTCATTTTGGTATGTGGTGAATGTATTTTTATCTACTGTACTAAATACAGTAGTATTGCTAATAGTAATACCTAACCCGCGAGTTTTTTTTCCTTTTTTAGTTGTTATTAAAATTACACCATTTGCAGCATTAGAACCATAAAGAGCAGATGCAGTAGCACCTTTTAAAATGGAGATACTTTCAATATCTTCTGGGTTGATGTCGGATGCGGCGTTACCATAATCATATCCTCCTGAACCACTTGTTTGAGTTGAAGAGTTATAGTTGCTGTTGTCAACGGGGATACCATCAACCACGAATAGTGCTTGATTATTTCCTGAAAAAGAGTTTGAGCCTCTTAATATTACATTTGTAGAACCACCTAAACTATTACTTTTTTTAACATCTAAACCAGCAACTCTACCAGCAAGTGAGTTTATAAAACTTTGTTCTTTTGCATGGTTGATATCATCACCACTAACTTCTTGAACAGAATATCCTAAAGTTTTCTTTTCTCTTTTAATTCCTAATGCAGTAACAACAATTTCATCTAAAATATTGCTATCAGCAGCCATGGATACATTAATTAAACTACTATTACCAATAGTAATTTCTTTAGTTGTCATTCCGACATAACTAATCATTAGCACGTCACCAACAGACGCAGAAATAACATAGTTTCCGTTAAAATTTGTTTCAGCACCTGTGGCAGTACCTTTGATTACAACACTAACTCCAGGCAATGGTCCTGACTCATCTGTCACCGTACCTGAAATAGTTTTTGTTTGTGCTGACGTAATTTGCACTACAAACGCCAATAACAGTGTTAAAAACACATTTAATTTCATATTAACAATTATTTAAATTAATCTACACTAGATTATTAAAGAATAACCACTAAAACAATTTATTTAATATTAAATTTGTTAAAACACTTGGTTAATTAGGAATATGAATTGTTAGATTAGTGATATTAGTATAAAAAAAATCTCATATACGATATTAAATATTCGTTTAAATTAATAAAAGGAGATTTACGATTGCTTTTTTAAGTATTCTTCAAATCTTCAAATCTTCAAACCTTGTTTGTAAAACTTGAAACTATTCAAGGGTAATAAGTCTGTTTAATGTGGGATGTGTAATTAATTAATCTAAAAATTAGTAATTGATTATAAAAAGTAAAAATATCCCCTATTAGATTGTAGAAATAATTAGACAATTTATATTCCTGATAAATAATATAAATGACTGTTTTTTATTTGAAACTGTACAATTTTTTTGTAATTTTGATTAATTATAAATAAGAAAGTCAGTTGCGATGTATTGAGATATAGAATTGAATGAGAATAGACCTATGATTTAGATCTTATTTGAAATTCCTTTTATAAAGGAAATTTATCTATATATTAAGGACCTATTATAAGAGAACACGAAAACCATTTCCTATTGTAGTAGTAATATTAGAAGGTACTATTGATTTTGGAGTGAATAAGGAAAATTTAACAAAAAGTAATTAGAAATAGAATTATTCGTTAACTTTAACAAAATATTTAGAAACGGGTAGAGAAAAAAATATTTAATAATTAATAAAAGTAAAAGCAAAATGAAAAAAATAATTTTAAGCATTGTAGTGTTGAGTATGATTTTATCTAGTTGTGGAAACGAGAAGAAAAAAACAAAAACTCCTGAAAAAGATAAAATTGAACAAAAAGAAACTGTATACCAAAAAGAAAAGAGCACTACAGATGTAGAAAAAGTAACTTTAAATCTTGGGTCTAATGATCAAATGCAATTTGATAAAAGCGAGCTAAAAGTCAAAGAAGGGCAAGAGGTAACGTTGATATTAACCCATACTGGTACTATGCTTAAAACTGTAATGGGGCACAATTTTGTGTTACTTAAAAAAGGTACTGTTGTTTCAGATTTTGCAATGGAAGCAATGAAGGCTTCCGATAATGAGTATATTCCAGAAGGTGATGTAACTATTGCCTATACAAAATTAATTGGAGGAGGAGAAAGTGCTACAATTAAATTTATTGCACCTTCAAAAGGAGTGTATGATTATATTTGTAGTTTTCCAGGGCATTATGGAATAATGAAAGGGAAATTTATTGTAGAATAAAGATATAAAGATGCAAGGTTTTAATTAATTCATGTATTTCACTCAATACATCAATGGTATAAAAACACCAATGTAAAGGTAAAATACATGAATTAATTAAAACCTTGACGTCTTATTATTTTTGAAAATGTACTTGCGTAAGGATGGAAATAATACGTGATATTCTCGGTTTTTCTTCCAAATAACGGTATTTAACCTTTGTAAAAAGGTGTTTTAACCACCTTTGCTTTTAACAATCTCTTTCTTACTTTGATATAGATTTCACTTTCTACGGATGAAAATTCTGTTGGAACATATCCCATCCCAATTCCTCTTTTTACTGTTGGTCCCATAGTTCCTGAAGTAACATTTCCAAGATTGTTTCCTTCTGAATCTACAATTTCATAACCACCTCTAGGAACACCTTTGTCAACTAATTCAAAACCGACAAGTTTCTTTTGGATACCGTTTTCCTTTTGAGTTTTAAAAAATTCAAAATTGGTAAATGTTTTGTTGAGTTTTGTAATCCATCCCAACCCTGCTTCTAAAGGAGAAGTAGTGTCGTCAATATCGTTTCCATATAAGCAGTAGCCCATTTCTAGACGTAAAGTATCACGAGCAGCCAAGCCAATCGGTTTGATGTCAAAATCAGCTCCAGCTTTAAATACTTTAGTCCATATTTGTTCCACTTCGCTGTTTTTACAATAAATTTCAAAACCACCAGATCCAGTATAGCCTGTAGCAGAGATGATTACGTTTTCGATTCCTGCGAAATCACCTATTTTAAAAGTATAAAACTTAATTTCTGACAAATCTATAGAGGTTAACGATTGCATTGCTTCAATAGCTTTAGGACCCTGAATTGCAAGTAAAGAATATTCATCAGAAAGATTTTTCAAGACAGCATTATTGTCGTTTTTCGAGCGAATCCAATTCCAGTCTTTTTCAATATTAGAAGCATTTACTACAAGTAGGTAAGTGTCTTCTTTGATTCTATAAACTAATAAGTCATCTACGATTCCACCATTATCATTAGGTAAGCAGCTATATTGCGCATCACCAATTTTTAATTTAGAGGCATCGTTTGTCGTTACTTTCTGAATTAAATTAAGAGCATCAGGTCCTTCTATTAAGAATTCTCCCATATGAGATACATCAAAAACACCAACACTTTCTCTTACTGTTGTATGTTCTGCATTTACACCTTCATATTGAATTGGCATATTATAGCCGGCAAAGGCTAACATTTTTGCATTTAAAGCTTTGTGTATATTATGTAATTGTACGTTTTTCATGGTGTTTGTTTTTGTGACTTTGAATAGTTTACATGGCCGTAACTTTTCGAAGGCAGTGTATAATTATATAGAGAAGTTATGCCTTTAAAAACACTTTTAATTGGTCGTATTCAGAAATTTGAGTAGCTTCTTTTTTTAAATTAATTACTGCTTGTATCTGACTTGGAATTTTAATATTTTTAGCAACTCCAGGGTACAATACATCTAAGAATTTTACAGGGTGTGCAGTTTCTAAGAAAATACCTTGTACATCAGTATTGGTTTTTAAATAATTTTTTAAAGCTAAATATCCTATCGCTCCATGTGGTTCTGCAATATAATTACAGTTTTTTAATAAATAACCTAAGGCAGCAGTAGTTTCTTTATCAGTATAACTAAAACCAGTTAAGTTTTTTCTCAATGCTTCTAAGTTATTATTATGAATTTCTTTGATTCTAATAAAATTACTTGGAGCACCTACATCCATTGCATTAGAAATAGTCTGAACAGAAGGTTTTGGTACGTATTTTCCTGTTTTTAAGTAAGTAGGAACCACTTTGTTTGCATTGGTTCCGGTTACAAAATGAGCAATTGGTAAGCCTAATTTTTGTGCCATCATTCCTGCACAAATATTCCCATAATTTCCGCTAGGAACAGAGAAAACTAGTTTTTTAGATTTGTCTTTTAATTGCTTATAAGCAAAAAAGAAGTAAAACATTTGAGGTAACCAACGTGCTATATTAATAGAATTGGCAGAAGTCAATTTCATATGATCTGTAAGATCAGTATCTAAAAATGCTTTTTTAACCATTGTTTGACAGTCGTCAAAAGTACCTTGAACCTCTAATGCTCTAATGTTTTTTCCTAAGGTTGTCAATTGCTTTTCTTGAACAGCTGAAACTTTTCCACTAGGGTATAAAATAACAACATCAACACCTTCTACGCCTAAAAACCCACTAGCAACTGCACCGCCAGTATCACCAGAGGTAGCAACCAATACAGTTACATCTTCTTGTACTGTTTTTTTGCTATTGAAATATCCTAAACAACGCGCCATAAAACGTGCTCCGACATCTTTAAAAGCCATTGTAGGACCGTGATATAATTCTAGAGATGAAATGTTTTTGTCAATAGGAACTACAGGGAAGTCAAAACATAGAGTTTCGCTTACGATTCTTTTTAATTCAGTCTCAGGGATTTCATCTCCTACAAATTGTTTGATTACTTGGTAGGCAATTTCATTATCACTATAGTTTTCAATAGTATCAATGAATTCCTTTGAAAGAGGTGTAATATTGTCTGGGAAATACAACCCTTTATCAGGTGCTAATCCTTTTACTACGGCTTCTTCAAAAGAAGTGTTTGGTGCTTTTTTATTTAAACTAAAATAGTTCATATATCTATGCTTTGTTTTTTAGTACCCTTTGAAATTTTCTGGATACAAATAATTACTTTATTATTTTTATTCCTTCAGTATTAATTTTTGAGATATGTATATCATAATCAATTCCTACTTTTTCGTATACTTTTTTCATAGCTTCCGCTACTTTTTTTGCTGTATTAATTCCTTTGCTCAACGCATAAATAGAAGGACCAGACCCAGAGATTCCTGCTCCTAAGGCTCCAGCTTTTATACTGTTTTCTTTAACAGCATCAAACGCTGGAATTAATATAGAACGAATAGGTTCTACAATATGATCTTCTAAAGATCTTCCAATCAACTCGTAATCTTCCGTGTACAATCCGCTGATCAAAGCACCAACATTTCCCCACTGCTTGATTGCTGTTTTAAGAGGGACAGAACTTCTAAGGATCTCTCTTGCGTCAGAAGTTTTTACTTCTATTTGCGGATGAATTACAGTTGCATATAATTTAGAAGGAGTATGAATTTTTAAAACCTCTAGAGGCTCCGTGCTTTTTACCAAAGTAAAGCCACCTAATAGGGCAGGAGCAACATTGTCAGCATGGGCAACTCCACTAGCCAGTCGTTCTCCTTGCATAGCAAATTCAATTAAATCGTGATTAGAAAAAGGTTTTCCTAATAACTCATTAATACCAAATACTGCACCAGCGCTACTTGCGGCACTAGAACCAATTCCGCTTCCTGGTTTGATGTTCTTATATATTTCAATTTCAAAACCAAAATTGGTGTCTACTTTAGAAAGCAATGCCAAAGCCGCTACACCCGCAACATTTTTATGTGTTTCTAGGGGTAAATCTTGACCCATAATTTTTGTGATGGTTACCCCTTTTTTAGAAATTTTACGAATCACCATTTCATCTCCAACGTTGTCTAACGCAAGTCCTAATACATCAAAACCACAAGAAACATTTGCTATAGTAGCGGTACAGAATAATTTAATTTCGTCCATTTGTATTTTGCCTATCTAAATTGATTAACCTCTTCCTATTCTAATAATATCAGCAAAAATACCAGAAGCAGTAACATCTGCTCCAGCACCTGCACCTTTTACTATTAATGGGTACTTTGGGTATCTATCAGTAAAAAACAACACAATATTATCACTTCCTTGTAGGTTTGAAAATGGATGTTTGCTATCTACTTCTTGTAGAGAAACATTTGCTTTGCCATTTGCAAATTCAGCAACATATTTTAATTCAGTATTATTTGCTGCTGCTTTTTCTTTGATTCCTTCAAAATGAACCTTTTCAGTAATTAGAGTTTTTTTGAAATCTTCAATAGATTCGGCTTCTAAACTTGACTTAGGAAGGAATGAGATATTTACAATATCCTCTAAGTTCATTTTAGTTCCACTTTCACGAGCTAAGATTAATATTTTTCTCGCTACATCAACACCACTTAAATCAATTCTTGGATCAGGTTCGGTAAAACCTAAAGCTCCAGCTTCATCAACTATTTTAGCAAAATCACCATCTCCAACAAAAGAGTTAAAGATAAAGTTCAATGATCCAGAAGCAACCGCTTGAATTTTTTGAATTCTATCACCAGATAATACTAAGTTATTTAAGGTATTGATAATTGGCAATCCTGCACCAACATTTGTTTCGAATAAGTAAGGAGCATTGTATTCTTGAGATAATGATTTTAATTGAGCATAAATTTCATAGTCAGATGATGCTGCAATTTTATTACAAGTTACAACAGCAATGCTTTTTTTTAAGTATCCTGCGTATAACTGTGCAATATCATAATTAGCGGTATTATCAACAAAAATACTATTGGCTAAATTAAAGTCAACAACATTTGTATAAAATTGATCTAAATCTAAAGCTTCTCCGTTTTCTAACAAGTTGTTTCTCCAATCAGAAAGATCAATTCCTTCTTGGTTGAATAACATTTTTCTTGAGTTAGATAAAGCAATTACATTTACTTTTAGCTGTAGATTTTTTAATAAATATTTCTCTTGAGCAGCAATTTGCTCGATTAATTTACCACCTACATTTCCAACTCCAACCACAAATAGGTTTAAGTTTTTTATTTGGTTTTCAAAGAACTCATTATGTAAGGAGTTCAATGCTTTTTTAATATTTTTGCTAGCAATCACAGTTGAAATATTCTTTTCTGAAGCACCTTGAGCAATGGCTCTAATATTTACATTGTTTTTTCCAAGTGTACTAAACATTCTACCACTGATTCCTTGGTGGTTTTTCATATTGTCACCTACCAAGGCGATAATAGCCAATCCACTTTCTACTCGAAGAGGTTCTACTTTACCCAATGCAATTTCGTAAGCGAAAGCTTCGTCAATTACTAATTTTGATTTTTTAGCATCTGTATCATTGATTCCGATGCAAATAGAATGTTCAGAAGAAGCCTGAGTAATCAAAGTAACATTTATTTTCTCATGAGATAATGTTTCAAACAATCGTTTAGAAAAACCAGGAATACCAATCATTCCATTTCCTTCTAAAGTAATCAAACTAACTTCACTAATATGACTGATTCCTTTGATCAATGTTTTACATATATTATTGTTTTTTGAAATATAAGTTCCAAGAGCATTTGCATCAAAAGTGTTTTTGATAACTATTGGGATTTCTTTTTTCAAGACAGGCTGTACAGTAGGAGGATACAATACCTTAGCTCCAAAATGTGATAATTCCATCGCTTCTTGATAAGAGATGTTTTCAATAGGGAAAGCTCCTTTTACAATTTTAGGATTGGCGGTAAACATTCCGCTTACATCTGTCCATATTTCAAGAATAGAAGCGTTTAATGCTGATGCTAGAATTGCAGCTGTATAATCAGAGCCACCTCTTCCTAAAGTAGTCGTTTCTCCACTTTTGTTTGAAGCAACAAAACCAGGTATTACAATTATTTGAGAGTTGTTATTTTTGAAAAATGAAACAATATTATTGTTTGTCGTTTCAATATCAACGATAGTCTGTGTAAAATCATCATTTGTAATAATCAATTCTCGACTATCTTTTAAAGATACATTTTCAATCTGTATTTTTAAAGTGTTGACAACAATATAAGAAGATAAACGTTCTCCAAAACTCACAATTTTATCATGTGTTTTTTCTGAAAACTCTCTTAATAAAGAAATACCTTCTAGGATACTTTCTAATTCGTTTAAGATTTTTTTTAAACCACCTAAAACTCCAGATTGTTTTTCGATTGGAATCAAAGCTCTTACAGCTTCGATATGTCTTTTTTCTATAGATTTAAAGTTATTAGCAAAGGCGCTATTTCCATTTTGTGCTAAATCTCCGGCCTCTAATAAAGTGTCTGTACTACCTCCAAGAGCAGAAACAACAACGACTAATTTTTCTTTTTGAGCACTTTCCTTAAGGATGTTGATTACCTTCGAAATGTTATCTGCATTTGTTACCGAAGATCCTCCGAATTTTAAAACTTTCATTATTTATATTTTTTTACCTTAAATAATACGCAAGGCTATTTGTGTTTGCTTTTGCTTAGAAATAATATTGATTATTTCTCCGTTTTTTACCTATGCTAATTAAGTCTACTGTTTTAGACATAGGGTTTGCTTGATAGATATAGTGAATTAACCCCAAAGGGTCGTTGTATTTCCAGTTGTAAACATAGAAATAAATCCTAATGAATTAGGAATGTTTGTAGTATATGTATTTTCTTTTGAAAAATTCATGTTGCTAAGATACAGAAATCTATTAAAAACGCCCTTTTTATAAGGAAAAAAATATTAAGGACTCTAAGTTAAATTCTTACTTATTTATAGTATTGTGAAATGATTGTATTTTTGAGTGTTTGAAATGCTACAAATATCTATTTTGTTTATAATGGTAGTTGCTAAATCAACTATCTAACGTAATTTCAGCATTAAACAATAATTACTCTTCTTCCTGTTTTTCCTTTTTCTTCCTAAAATTTATTTGGTAGTTAAGGTAGAATTTGAAAATAAGACAAAAAATAATGGTGATACTTTGAAAAAAATATTACTTTTGTTTTATAATTTATAATCACAGACAAATTATTATGGACATTTCTCAATATTTAGGATTTTTATTATTTCTTTTTGTGTTCACAGCTGGATTCTGGTTGTTGATTTTCTTGTTGACTTTCGTAGTTCCTTATTGGATTACTGGGACTTTGTTGGAAAATTTCAACATGAAAAGAGCAGAAAAATCTAAAAAATAGATTCTTCTTAAACGATATATAGGATTGCAATTTTGCAATCCTTTTTTTGTTATGAATATTAGAAGTATTACTAGGTTTTAATTAGTTTCGTTTTACAATAAAATGTATGAAAGCAGCGACTTTAAAAGAATTAAAAACAGAACTGTATCATGTGAGTCATGATGAGTTACTGAAACTTTGTTTGCACTTAGCAAAGTTTAAAAAAGAAAACAAAGAGCTGATGACCTATTTATTATTGGAATCAGAGAGTGAAGAGGGGTATATTGAAACCGTCAAAGAAGAGGTAGATGATTTGTTTGAAACTATAAATACAAAGAATTACTTTTATATGAAAAAGACTATACGTAAGATATTACGTGTGATCAAAACTAATATTCGCTATTCTAAAAAGAAAACTACTGAAATTGAATTGATTTTGTATTTCTTCGAAAAGTTAAAAGCTGTGAGACCTTCAGTTCAATATAGTACCGTACTTAAAAATTTATACCAACGAGAATTACTGTCAGTCGAAAAAAAAATTAAGTTAGTTCATGAAGATTTACAGTTTGAATATCTAGAAACCTTACAAAGTTTAAAGTTCTAAATTTTTGAGGTATTTATATGCTTCAAGTAGGGTAGAGAAAACTATTTGACTGCCCGCTTCTAGCATTTGTTTTTCACTATTCATCGTTAATATTCCAATTGGAATCATTCCTGCATCTAGGGCTGATTTTGTCCCCGTTATACTATCTTCAAAAACCCAAGTATTCATGTAGTTTTCCTTTGGGATCTTTAAGTGTTTGGCTAAGGTAATATATGCCTCAGGATGAGGTTTAGGATATTTATAGTCTTCAAGTCCAAAGAAAGTTGTAAAGCCAAGGTTTAATTGCTGAATACTATTTTTCACAAAGAGGCGAGTAGCATTGCTCGAAATACCATGTGGAATTTTATTTTCTGATAAAAAATCTTGAATCTCTACAACTCCTGGTAATAAGAAGGGAGGAATAGTACTCGTGTGAAGATATTTAGCTTTCAGTTGAAAAAAATCAAGTCCTTTTTCGGAATATCCAGCTTTATCACAAAAATACTGTGCGATAATATGAGGAGATTTCCCCGATAGTTTTTCATTAGGAAACTCCTTGATTTTTGTAGAGAATAATTCAATATGAGCTTGGTTCCATGCATTAAAATGACTTTGAAAACTGTCAACAACAACTCCATCAAAATCAAATAAAATGCCTGTAGGAAATGCAAATTTATTTTTCATTAAAAATCTTTTTTAAATAACCATTAAGAAATTTATTTGTGGGGTCAAGTTCTTTACGTAATGTTTTAAAATCATTCCATTTCGGATATATTTTATCGAGTTGTTTGTCTTTGGCTTTAAAGCGTTTTCCCCAATGTGGACGACCTCCATATTTGATAAAAATTCTTTCTATCGTTTTAAAAGCTTCATAGCTATCTGCTGTTTTTGAATTTCTAGAGATACATCCAACCGTTACAGTATCTTGGTCATAGGCATAACTCAACCAAGTTTTGTCTTTTCGTATAAAACGAATATCCATAGGAATATGAATAAACGTGTTGTTGTCCCATTTATTTATTTCTTTTTTCAATTCTTTAAACACCTGAGGGAAAAGATCAATACCGATAGTCCATTCTGCTAATTCTAAAGTAGCACCTCTAGATTTTGTAACGGTTGCTTGATATAAACTGCCTTTGTGTTCTTTTTTGTTGTTAAAAAATAATAGTGCGATTGTTTTATTTGCAATGGCTGTAAACCAAGGAAAAATATGTGTGTATTTGTATAATGTTTTAGAAACATCTCTCCTGTATTTAAGATAAGAAGGGCCATTATTCTCTTCAATAATTGTATCTTCTGGAATTTTATCTCCAGTTATTACATAACCTTTACCGGTATGTGGCATCCATAAGATTCTAAGAAAATCATATTGCTGTACTTTTTCTTTTAAATTGTACATCCATACTTCATCTTTTTGAGGTTCTTCTTTTATATGGAGTGTATAGTTTTCTTTACATCTAAAGGTTATTTCAGAAAAAACACCTAGTACACCAATAGAAAGGCGTAAAGCATGCATTAGTTCATCTTCTTCGGTGACCTCTTTTATGGTTCCATCTGCCAAAACGAATCTTAATTTTTGAACATAACTAGCCAATATTAATCCACTTGTTCCATGTGTTCCTGTGGCAAGTGCACCACCTAAAGTAATGGTATTGATATCTGGTAAGCAGGGGATACACCATCCTTTTGCTTCAATGGATTCTATAAAATCTACCAATCGGATTCCAGACTGAACGGTAATTAAATGTTCTGTATCGTTGTAGGAGATAATTTTATTATAATCTCTAATGTCTACTAAAGATTGAACACCCGCAATGATATCTGCCGATGATTGTTTATTGCCAAAGAAGCGAATTTTTTTTGATTCTGAGATTACTTTTTGTAATTCCTTTTCTGTAGTAATTTTGTATAAATTGTCATATTCATGTTGGATATTTTCATTCCAGCTCACCCAAATACCTTTCTCTTCTTTCTTCATCTATGAATGAATAATATTTTTGCAAAGATAGTAAACGCTCAATATTATATTGTTTTTGTTGAATTATTTTTTGATAGATATTATAGTGTCTCATCTAAAACTGAAACAAAAATAGTATAACAATTTACTATACACTATAAAATTAATTTTTTATCAGGTCAACGATGAGTTCTGTAGGTCTGCCGATAACAGCTTTATTACCTTTAACAACGATAGGTCTTTCAATCAGTTTAGGGTTTTCAAGCATTGCCATGATAATGACATCATCGGATAATTCTTTTCCCCTATAGTTTTCTTTCCATATTTTTTCAGGTTTACGCACAAGCTGTAAAGGTGAAATATTTAGCTGACTTAAAATTTCTTTAAGTTCTGTTTCCTTAAGAGGACTGTCTAAATATTTAATGATTTCAAAATCTACTTTAGCAGCTTCTAAAGTAGCAATTCCTTGTCTGCTTTTTGTACATCTTGGGTTGTGGTATATTTTTATCATATTGAGTCAATAAGTAATATTTAGTTTTTTTAAATCTTTTTCTAATTGTTCTGGAGATTGAAAATGTATTCCATGCAGTCCTAACCGATTAGCAGTTTTAATATTTGGCATGCTATCATCGATAAAAACGGCGTTTTTAGGATTGATATCGAAAGTTTTAAAAAGATGATGGTATATATCATCAAATGGTTTTCTCATTTTTACTTCTCCCGAAACAATAATTCCTTGAAATGTGATTAAAAAGGGAAATAACTGAATCGCTGTAGGCCAAGTTTCTGCACTAAAATTAGTCAATGCATAATACTTGTATTTGTTTGATTTTTTAATAGCCTCAAAGATTCTTAATGTCCCATTAATTGGACCATTACACATTATAGACCATTGATCGTAATAAGCCAAAATTTCTTTTTCATATTCAGGAAATTCTTCTATTTTTATTTTGTTAGCTTCTTTAATAGTTCTTCCTGCATCCTGTTCGATATTCCATTCAGGAGTACATACATTTTTTAAAAACCAATCCATTTTATCGAGATCATCATTAAAAATAGTTCTGTATAAATAATCAGGACTATGATCAATAAGAACTCTTCCTAGATCAAATATGATGGTATCGATATTGTTTTTCATAGTGAAAATTTACAATTTTTTTTTATCCTCTGTCCTTGAATTTAGCATCAGATATGCTTTTAAAAACTCATCAATTTCTCCATTCATTACGGCATCAACATTTCCTGTTTCATAAGAAGTTCTTACATCTTTTACCATTTTGTATGGGTGCATTACATAATTTCGAATTTGACTTCCCCATTCTATTTTCATTTTTCCTGCTTCGATATCACTCCTTGCTTCTAGTTGTTTTCTCAATTCAATTTCATACAATTGCGATTTTAGCATTTGCATAGCACGACCTCTATTTTCGTGTTGTGAACGTGTTTCAGAACATGAAATTTGTATGCCTGAAGGTTTATGTGTTAACTGAACTTTTGTCTCAACTTTATTTACATTTTGTCCACCGGCACCACTTGATCTCGCCGTGGTAATATTTATATCAGCTGGGTTGATTACAATTTCAATAGAATCATCAACAAGGGGATATACATATACAGAAGCGAAACTTGTATGTCTTTTGGCATTGCTATCAAAAGGAGAGATTCTTACCAAACGATGTACTCCATTTTCACCTTTTAGATATCCAAAGGCAAAGTCACCATCAATTTCCATAGTTACCGTTTTAATTCCAGCAGATTCGCCTTCTTGGTAATTCAGCTCTTTTAGTTTGAATCCTTGTTTCTCTGCCCACATCATATACATTCGAGTTAGCATTTGTGCCCAGTCACAACTTTCCGTTCCACCAGCTCCCGCAGTAATTTGTAATACAGCACTCAGTTGATCGCCTTTTTCAGAAAGCATATTTCTAAATTCAACATCTTCTAGTTGTGTTTTTAATTGTTCTACGATGCTGTTTATTTCTTCTTCTGTAGCTTCACCTTCTTTGTAGAATTCTAATAAAACTGATAAGTCGTCTTGTAGAATAGTAAGTTGAGTATAATCATTGACCCAATTTTTTAAAGTTCTTAAATTTTTTAAAATAATTTCAGCTTCTTTTGGGTGATTCCAAAACTCTGGATTAGCGCTTTTTTCTTCTTCGTTTTTGATAACAATTTGTTTTTTATCAATTTCTAGATAGCCTTTTAATTTGTTAATTCTATTTGAAAATTTGTGGAATTGTTCAGATGTAATCATATCTAACAAAAATAACAATTATCTTAAGTAGTAAAGGAAAGAAACATTGTTTTTTCAAATTTAATTTTTGACATGTATTGATTAGAAAGGAATAGTAGTTTTTAACGGATTTTATAATTCCTGTTCGTTGTCAGTTTACTACATTTGTTATCTAAATTATATTTTAATGAGTTTAAAAATAGCGACAATAGGCAATGGTTGTTTTTGGTGTACCGAAGCCGTTTTTTTACATTTAAGAGGGGTTATATCTGTAAAATCAGGGTTTAGCGGAGGTTCTATTAAAAACCCTGGTTATAAGGAAGTAACAACAGGGAGAACAGGACATGCTGAGGTGATACAAATAGAATTTGACGAGCAGCTGATTTCTTTTAAGAAGTTATTGTCCGTATTCTTTTCTACACATGATCCAACAACTTTAAACAGACAAGGAAATGATATTGGTACTATGTATAGGTCTGCTATATTTTATCATGATGCAACTCAGCAGAAACAGGCAGAAGAAATGATTAAAGAATTAGAAACAGGAAAAATATTTTCTGATGTAATTGTAACTGAAGTAACCGAGTTTTCTGCTTTTTATGGTGCGGAGTCTTATCATGATTCTTATTTTGAAAGCCATCAACAAGAACCTTATTGTAATATGGTTATTAATCCGAAACTACAAAAATTCTTAAAAAACTTTAAAAGTGATTTGAAGTAATATTATTTTTACTGTTTATTTATTTAGATGTAAATAAAAAAAGCCGATACAATTTGTATCGACCTTATTATATATAATAATATCTCTGAGTTATACGTCTAGTGTCTGTTTTATGTTTTTTTGACATTTAGGTTTTTGTAGTACCATTCTAAGAATTGTTTTATGAAAAATGGATTCTTTGTATTGTGACCTATTAATTCTAAAACAAAATTCATCAAAATATGCTTGTATATGCCATT
>NZ_JBAHZZ010000126.1:0-5601 GCF_037132785.1 Flavicella sp.
GCCACAACATTTACTACATATAAAACCTTCAGACCATTTTATTTTGGCTAAATAAGCCTTACAAGCTTCATCATTTGGTAGTTCTTTTATAAAACTCAGTATATTTTGACCTTGAAAAACATCCATATCTGTTATAGTTAAGGACACTAAGATACAGAAACTAAATGACTAACTCGGAAAGTTTTTATTATTTGTAATTTTAGTGTTTATAGGACTTGCTCGATCTGAAAGAATGGCTGTTTGGGTTTTTTTTCTCAGAACAAGCATCTCAACTAAAAGTAATGATTCATGCCTAATTTCGATCTTGTTTTAAAGCATTTAACATTATTGTTACTGGGTGCTTAGCTCTAATTTTAGTTCCATCGTAAATTTGATGACGACAACTTGTACCAGGTGCTGATATTTGCACTTCTCTTGCTGTTTTTCTAATCTCAGGAAACAATACCAATTCGCCTATTTTCATTGATAAGTCGTAGTGTTCTTTTTCGTATCCAAAAGAACCTGCCATACCACAACAGCCACTTTTAATTTCTTCTGCTTTGTAGTTTGTTGGAAAGCTAAGCATTTCTAAAGTGTTTTTAGTAGATGTTATTGCTTTCTGATGACAATGACCATGAAGGCGGGTCATGTTTTCGGCATCGGTAAAGCTGTCTTTTGTGATACTTCCTTTTTTTACTTCGCGAATAAACCATTCCTCGAAAAGAAGAGAGTTTTTCCCTAATTTATGAGCTTCGACTTGTAATTCTGTTCCGACCAAATCGGGGTATTCATCTCTGAAACCAAGAATTGCAGATGGTTCGAGACCTATTAGTGGAGTTTTTTCGCTAACAATATCTTTAAGCAGTGTTACGTTTTCTACAGCAAGTTTCTTTGCTTGGCGTACCATTCCTTTACTTAGGAAAGTACGTGCAGAATCCTTGTGTTTTGGGATTACAACTTTATAACCCAAAGTATTTAATAAGCGTATTGCATGTATACCTACATCAGGATCGTTGTAGTTTGTAAACTCATCGTTAAACAAGTAAACTTTACCTTTTAAACCTGTATCCTGCGTTAGTCTTTTATGATATTTTGTAACGGTTGCACTATGTACATGTGGAATCTTGCGTTTTGGAGAAAACCCTATAATAGACACCAATGCTGGCCCTATTATCGGCATGCCTAATACGAAATTTGAAATTACAGAAATTGGGCTTAATATTTTATTTACCAAAGGATTGTAAGCAATAATTTTTGTTCGGAATGGAATTCCATTCTCGTCGTAGTAATGTTGTAAGAACTCGGTTTTCAACCTTGTAATATCAACGTTTGATGGGCATTCCGATTTACAAGCCTTGCAACTTAGACACAAGTCCATTACATCGTATATTTCTTTGTGGTCTAACGCGTTTTTACCTTCAGGTGTACGGGACATATATTCTCGTAGGACATTGGCACGAGCCCTTGTTGTTTGACTCTCGTTATTAGATGCTTGATAACTAGGACACATTGTGCCGCCAATAATATGACTTTTTCTACAGTCACCAGATCCATTACATTTTTCAACTGCTTTTTGGAATCCTTCAGTTTTAGAAAAATCGAATACTGTTTCTATTTTGTGTGTTGTGTACTCTTCATCATAACGCAAGAATGTATTCATCGAAGGAGTATTCACAATCTTACCTCTATTGAAAATTCCTTTAGGGTCCCACGAATTTTTCAGTTCTTTTATTAGTTCGTAGTTTTTATCACCAATCATGAAAGGGATAAACTCTCCTCTCAGTCTACCGTCGCCATGTTCTCCACTTAACGAGCCTCTAAATTTTTTAACCAGTTTTGCAAAGTCTGTAGCCACAGTTTTAAACATGACCCTACCTTCTTTTGTTTTTAGGTTTAAAACTGGGCGTATATGTATTTCTCCTGTAGAAATATGTGCATAATAAACTACATCAAGTTTTCGTTTCTGAAGAATTTTTTCAACATCTTCTAGGTAGGCTGGTAAATCTTTAGGTCTTACTGCAGTGTCTTCAACCACCGGGGCAGGCTTGGCATCGCCAGGCATGTTTCCTAAAATTCCAAGTCCTGCTTTACGCAAGTCCCAAACTTTTTTTACTCCATCGTTTATTATTAAAGGGAAATGATAACCGTAACCTTCAGCTCTCATCGCAGCTTCCATTTGCTCGGCAACCTCTTCTAATTCCTCTTTAGAGTTTTTACTGAATTCAACAATTAAAAGAGCACCAGGGTTTCCATATATGAAAGTACTGTTTTCAGCCTGTGTTTTATTTTTTTTAGCAAGGTTAATTATTATGTTATCCATTAGTTCAATAGCATTTGGTTTGAACTTTAGAGCTATAAGATTTGCTTTTGCTGATTCGATTACAGTTTCTAGATGAATACAAACTAAACCTACATGTTTTGGGGGTAATTCTTCAAGATTTACCTTCATCTCTGTAGTGAAAGCGAGTGTGCCTTCACTGCCAGATAGTAGTTGGTTGAAGTTGAAAGGTTTCTTTGAATCAGAAAAAACTTGGTTGTCAATAAGCATATCTATAGCATAACCTGTATTTCTTCTTAAGATCTCTTTATCGGGAAATTCTTTGCCTATTTCTTTGACAATCTTCTTGTTAGAAAGCATCTTGTAAATATCATTGTACAATCTGCTTTCAAGTGTGTCACCTTTAAGCTTTTCTTCGAATTCGGCTTTTGTTAAATTCTTAAATTCAACTTCCGATCCATCACTTAAAAGTACTTTAGAAGAAATTATGTGTTCTCGTGTACTTCCGTGAATAAGAGCATTTGCTCCACAAGAGTTATTTCCGTGCATACCTCCTAGCATACAGCGGTTTGCAGTAGATGTTTCGGGAGCAAAAAATAAACCGTGTTCTTTTACTGCAATGTTTAGTTCGTCTCTAACAACTCCGGGAAGAATAATAGCATATTTTTCCTTAGAATTTATCTCTATTATTTTATTGAAATATTTAGAAATATCTACAATTATTCCATTTCCAACAACTTGTCCCGCTAGTGATGTACCTGCTGCTCTAGGTATAAGATTGATATTATGGTTGTTGGCGAATTCAATTATGAGTTTTAAATCGCTATTGTTCTTTGGGCGAATAATTGCTATTGGTTTCTCACGGTATGCTGATGCGTCTGTTGAGTAAACAACTTTCTGTAACTCATCTAAAAATATGTCTCCTTCAATTCTATTTCCTAATCCTTCTAATTCTAGTTGCATAACTTATGTAAGAATGGTTTTTGAAAAACAAATATAATTCAAATATGTAAGTCTTGTCTTTGAAAAGTCTTTATATTCATTGAAATCACCGATGCTCTAAGGTATAATTTATAGGGAATATTAGTTGGGCTTATTTCGGTTTATATTTGAAAACTCAGAGATTAAAGAACAGCGAGAGCCATTGCTTAGGGGGCAAATAAGTATTTTATTTTCTGCTTTAATTTAAACCTCAAAGAATGAAGTTTACATTTATTGAGATTTGATTTAAAGCTTAATAAACACATTAAATTTTTAGAACTAAAAAATACTTTGTTGTTTGACGCAACCTTTTTTAATATTTATACTCTTAATAATAGTATGAAGTATAATTAATTATAAAAAAAAATTATGAAAAAACTATCAATCTTGTTTGCGCTATTATTTGTTTTATCCTCATGTTCTGATGATGATGATGACTTCAAAGATTATTCTGAAGAAAATGAACTAGAGATTATTGACTATATCGCACAAAATGAATTAGAAGCAACTAGAACAAGTTCTGGATTGTATTATGTAATTGATGTAGAAGGAGAAGGAGAGCAGCCAACCGCAACATCTGATGTTTCTATTAAATACAAAGGAACATTAATTGATGGGACTGTTTTTAATGATACTGAAGGCGAAATTGTTTCTTTCAATTTAGAAACAACAATTCTAGGTTTTACTGAAGGTATGCAATATTTTAAAGAAGGTGGTAGCGGAATATTGCTAATTCCAGCACATTTAGCTTATGGAAGCACTGGCACTGCTTATGTTCCTGGAGGTTCTGTTTTAATATTTGAAATAGAATTGATAGACTACGAAAAAGAAAACGATCAGGAAATTGTTGCGTACTTAGAAGAAAACGGAATAACTGGAGCAATAAAAACAGAATCTGGGTTGTATTATTTAATTGACGTAGAAGGTACTGGTGAAACTCCAACAATCGATTCTGAAGTAACAGTAGCGTATATAGGAGCTTTTACTGACGGAGATGTTTTTGATGAAAGTAGTGTAAGCGGTTCAACATTTTACCTAGACGAAGTTATTGAAGGCTGGGGTGAAGGTATTCAATATTTTAAGGAAGGTGGTAGTGGAAAACTATTTGTTCCATCGCATTTAGGATATGGCATATATGATTACAGTACAATTCCTGGAGGATCTGTATTGGTTTTTGATATTGACTTGAAATCTATCAACGTCAGCGAGATATCCAAATAATAATATAAAAATCGAAGTCCTATTCTTTATTGAATAGGACTTTTTTTGATTCCTTTAGTTTATCTCAATTCTGCTAGCTGTAGTTTCATCCAATAAGCTAGTAACTTCACTTATTTCTGTATTTTTGAGAAGACACTCAGCGTACTTTTGCGTTAGACGAGAGCTGCTAATTAAAGCTCGGAGCTGTAACCGAGAGTCTCTCAATATTTATTACCCTAAAATCAGTTTTTACGAGTGTCTCAATCACACTTAGTAAACATACATTATTTTTTTTATTAAAAACTATATTAGTTCTGGGCTTGTTAGTATTACTAAACAATGAAAAAACACCTGTATCTATTCGGAAACGAAAATAAATAAGTAAAATTATTTCATTATTGAGTTAATTTACATGATTTTGTTGTTCGTTTTTAACGAATAACAATTAAAACCAAACGATAAAGAAGTGTTTTTAAGATATCAGGAATTTTAATGTATTATTGTGAGTAATTATAAATAAAGATTATGATATCAGGAATTATTGCAATTTTAGGAGGTCTTATTGCGGCTTCGTCTTTAATCATTTCTCAAAAACCTAATGCACAAGAATTATTAGACAAGCTTACGCCATACCAAGGTTGGATAGGTGTAATATTAACTTTTTGGGGTACTTGGGGAATCATTTTATCCGTATTAAATCTGGGGAATATTGGAATATCTTGGATTTTATACTTGGCAGTTTCTGCAGTAGAGTTTATTGTTGGATTTATTCTTGCTTACAGTTTAATTTCTAAATATTTATTAGAAAAAAACGAAACAGCAAAAGAAAAAGGTCAAAAACTACGTGCCAAATTAGTTGTTTATCAAGTGCCTGCAGGTATTGTAAGTCTTGTTTTATAGTTAGTGGGAAAATAATTATGAAAAAGAAAGAGTACCAATTAAAACTCCGTTTGTCATTTTAAATGTACAAATGGAGTTTTTTTGAAATGACACTAAATGAATTTCTGTTGGTTTTCTTCTTTTAAGACCGTTGCAAGGTACATGACAAAAACAAAGACCCAAACTTAGGTTTTATATCATTGTTTGTTAGCTTATTAAGGCGTATATATAAGTTATGAAACTACAAATAACACCTACTTTTGCAGATAGCATTTGTGACTTAC
>NZ_JBAHZZ010000138.1:0-13070 GCF_037132785.1 Flavicella sp.
TTATCTCCTCGATTTATCATTTTTATGGCATCCCTTCGTATAATTTCTCTTTCTTGATCGGACACGCTTCGTAAGTCTGTTTTTTCCATCAATAAAGATACAAAAAAATATATTAATTAAAGAACTATTGGTTCTGAGTTAATACGCTCTAAAAAATCCGTTTTTTGTAACCTTTTACTTGTCTCCTATGTTTTACTATTTGAGAACAATGCGACCTGAATAAATATCCCTCCAAAACAATTTAGAACCACAAAGACAAGAAAACAATTTGAAGAGAAGAAATTCGTCAAATAACTAATCCTCTAGTATTAAACCTAAAGAATTAAATTTAAAAGTATGATTCTTGTCTATCTTTTCTGTGTTCTATTAATCTATTGAAGAATGAACGATCTAATTCCTGAATTATCTGACCAAATAAGCTTATGTTTGGCATCAGGAGAGGAGTATTTTGTTTTATCGTTCAAAGATAATTTGAGATACAGAATAAAAACTCTATTTGATTTATCTTTAATAATCGTTTAGGACAAGATTGAAAATCTATCGATCTTTGCAATTGAAAAATCAGACATATGATTTATTATATTACAGGAGGTGAACGCTCAGGAAAAAGCTCTTATGCCCAAAAATTGGCAGAAGAATTAGCAAATAATCCTTATTATCTAGCAACTTCTAGAATATGGGACAAAGACTTTCAAAAAAGAGTAGATCGTCATGTTTCTGATAGAGACGAACGATGGACAACCCTAGAAGAAGAAAAGCAACTCAGCAAAATAATTCCAGAAAATTCTGTTGTGGTAATTGACTGTATAACTCTATGGCTTACCAACTTTTATGTTGATACAAAATACGATGTTCAAAAATCATTATGCTTAGCTAAAGACGAGATACACAAACTCAAAAAAATTAATGCAACCCTTATCATTATTTCTAATGAGATAGGAATGGGAATTCATTCTGAACACGAATCTGGACGGAAATTTACAGAACTTCAAGGTTGGACAAATCAAGAAATTGCAAGGATTGCAGACAAGGCTTTTTTTATGGTTTCTGGTTTGCCTATTCAATTAAAATAAAAACACGTTATATGAAGTTTGACATACAAAAACTAGACATTTCTTTAGAAAAAAAATTACAACACAAAATAGATTTTAAGACGAAACCATTAGGTTCTTTAGGTGTTCTAGAATCCATTGCCATCCAAGTTGGTTGTATACAAAATGTGTTAAACCCAAAAATAGCTAAACCTACAATAGTTGTGTTTTCAGGAGACCATGGAGTGGTTAAAAACCACCCAATAAGCACATTTCCACAAGAGGTAACTTCTCAAATGGTCATGAATTTTTTACAGGGAGGAGCGGCAATTAATGTGTTTTCTAAACTTAACAATATCAAATTAAAAATAGTTGATAGCGGAGTGAATTTTATTTTTCCAACAGATAAAAATCTTATTGACGCAAAAATTTCTATGGGTACTGATGATTATACTCAAAACTCTGCAATGTCAATCGAGAACAGTAATTTAGCCTTAAAAAAAGGAGCTGAAATTGTAACCAAAATCTATTCAGAAGGCTGTAATACCATTGGATTCGGAGAAATGGGAATCGGAAACACCTCTTCTGCTGCTTTATTGATGAGTTCTTTTACAGGTCTCCCAATAGACGAATGTACTGGAAAAGGAACTGGACATACAAGTGAAGGTCTGTTACAAAAAATAGAAATTCTAAAAAAAGCTAAATCACTACACAAAGCACAAGAAAACCCTATACAAATCCTCTCTAATTTTGGTGGTTTTGAAATTGCGATGATTACAGGTGCGTTCTTACGTGCAGCAGAATTAAAAATGACCTTAGTCGTAGATGGTTTTATTGTCACTTCTGCTTTACTCACAGCACATGCTATCAATAAAAATGTCTTGGATTATTGTGTTTTCTCTCATACTTCAGATGAACAAGGACATCAAAAAATCCTAAACTATTTAAAGGTAAACACCTTATTTAATTTGGGACTTAGATTAGGGGAGGGTACAGGAGCCGCCTTGGCCATTCCAATACTAAAAGCTGCAATTGCTTTTTTAAATGAAATGACTTCTTTTGAAAGCGCAGCAGTATCAGAAAAAAGTAACTTATGAAAAATCAAATCCATATATTTTTAACCGCACTAATGTTTTTTACTAGAATACCCTGTCCTAGCTGGGTCAATCATTCACCAGAAATACTAAACAAAAGTACACGTTATTTTTCTTTGGTCGGAATACTTGTAGGCTCTATAGCAGCTTTTTTCTATCTCGTAGCTGCACAATTATTTTCCAATGAAATTGCTTTAATCATTAGCATGATTGCTTCTGCCTGGACAACAGGCGCTTTTCATGAAGATGGATTTGCGGATGTTTGTGATGGTTTTGGAGGAGGATGGACAAAAGACAAGATTTTAACAATTATGAAAGATTCTCGATTGGGAACTTATGGAACTGTTGGAATCCTTTTCATTCTAGCTTTAAAATTCTTAGCGTTAAATGAATTACCTACAACATCCATCGCTTTGATTCTAATATCAGGACATAGTATAAGTAGATTTACCGCAACTGCACTTATTTTTACACATCCCTATGTTAGAGAAACTACAGATAGCAAGTCCAAACCAGCAGCTGATAAAATGTCTTTGAATTCTTTTATGGTAAACGCTTTTTTTGGATTATTACCCTTAATTTTATTCCAAAATTCAAAGGTGTTTTTTGTTCTTATTCCTTTAGCAATTACCAAGTGGTGGATGTCAGGTTTTTTTAAAAAATGGATTGGTGGTCAAACAGGAGATTGTGCAGGTGCGCTCCAGCAACTATCAGAAGTAGTTTATTATTTAAGTTTATTAGCTCTATGGAGATATATTTGGTAAGACATACCACACCCAAAATAGAAAAAGGAATCTGTTATGGTCAAACTGATTTAGACATCACAACTGAATTTAAAAAAGAGAGTGAAATAATTCTAAACAAAATTCCTTTCAATACGAAAACAAAACTCTATTCGAGTCCAGCAAAACGATGTACAAAACTAGCTGCTTTAATTTCAAAAAATTACAGTATAGATGAACGATTAAAAGAGTTGAATTTTGGGAATTGGGAAATGAAAAATTGGGATCGTATTCCTAAAGAAGAAATAGATCCATGGATGCAAGATTTTGTGCATATAAAAGTTCCTAATGGAGAATCGTATACAGAATTAGCCCAAAGATCAATTGCTTTTTTCAAAGAAATCTCAGAACTAAACAACACCGACGTCATTGTAATTTGTCATGCAGGAGTCATAAGAAGTATCCTTTCTTATGTAACTAAAACATTATTAAAAGATTCATTTGATATCAAAATAATTTATGGTCAAATAAGCAAAATAACCATCAAGGATACCATAGATGTACAAATTTTTATTTAGTATTATGAAAAAGAAACTATTTTTATTCGTTCTTTATATTTGTATTATCAGTTGTAAAAAAGAGCAACAAACGGAAAATAACACGGAAATAAAAAAACTTAAATATGCCAAAGGCTTCTCTATAAGCAATGAGTATGGGTACAAAAAAATAACGATTCACAACGCCTATAAAAATGCAGAGATAAAATATGAATACTTGTTAGTTCCTAAAAATGAAAAGCTACCAAAAGTCAATCAGGGTATTCAAATTATAAGAACACCTGTTGAAAAAATTATAGTTACTTCAACTTCTCATATTCCTCTTTTGGAATTACTAGGAAAGGAAAACACCTTAGTTGGTTTTCCCAATACAAATTTTATTTCCTCTCCAAAGACAAGAAAACTTATTGATTCGAACCAGGTAAGAGAAGTCGGGAAAGAAGAACATATCAATACCGAAATTTTGTTAGATTTGGCACCTGAATTGGTCATGAGTTTTGCTGTTGACAAACCCAATAAATCCTTTATTACGATTCGAAAAATGGGAGTCCCGATATTATTAAATGGAGATTGGCTTGAAGAAACACCTTTAGGAAGAGCAGAATGGATCAAAGTATTTGGAGTCCTTTTTCATGAAGAAAAAAAAGCTGATAGTATTTTCAACCATATTCAACAAGAATACACCAAAGCAAAAGCAATTGCAGTTACTGTAAAAAACAAACCTACAATTCTTTCAGGCTCTATTTTTCAAGATTCCTGGTACTTGCCTGCCGGTGAGAGCTTTATCGCTACATATTTTAAAGATGCTCAAGTCGAATATTTATGGAAAGATACCAAAGGAGCAGGTAGTTTATCTTTAAATTTTGAAAACGTTTTAGACAAAGCACAAAATGCCAACTTTTGGATAGGTTGTAGTATGAATGAAACCAAACAACAATTGTTACAATCTAATAAGCATTATGGCCAATTTTCCGCTGTTAAAAACAACCAAGTTTACACTTTTGCTAAATACAAAGGAGCAACTGGAGGAATGTACTATTTTGAACTTGGACCAATCCGACCAGATCTCTTATTAAAAGACATTATAAAAATTGCACATCCCGAACTACTTCCAAACTACAAAATGGTCTTCTTTTCAAAATTAGATTAAACAGTGTCTTCTTTTAACAAATTACCAACAGAGCAACGAACTATATCAACTTGCGAATCCTTAGAGAATAGTTATATTTGCAATTCTTAATAAAATATATTAAAATGAACAACGGATTATACGCAAAATTTAACACTAACAAAGGGGTTATTTTAGTGAATTTAACTTACGATAGAACACCAGGAACTGTTGGAAACTTTGTAGCTTTAGCTGAAGGAAATTTAGAAAATAATGTAAAACCTCAAGGAACTCCTTATTATGATGGGTTAAAATTCCACAGAGTTATTGCTGATTTTATGGTCCAAGGTGGATGTCCTCAAGGAACAGGAACTGGAAGTCCTGGTTACAGTTTTGAAGATGAATTTCATCCAGAATTAAAACACGACAAGCCAGGAGTATTGTCTATGGCAAATTCAGGACCCGCTTCTAACGGAAGTCAGTTCTTTATTACTCATGTTGAAACTCCTTGGTTAGATAACAAACATACTGTTTTTGGATATGTTATAGAAGGACAAGATATTGTTGATACTATTGCTCAAAACGATCTAATTGAAACTTTAGAAATTATTCGTGTTGGTGAAGAGGCTGAAAAATTCAATGCAATTGAAGCTTTTAGAACTTTTGAAGGAGCTAGAGAAAAAAGAGAAGCAGATGCTACAACTGATCAAAAAGAAAAATTAGACGAAATTTCTGCTGGTTACGAAGAAACAGCATCAGGATTGCGTTATAAACTTTTAGAAAAAGGAAACGGAAAACAAGCTACTAAAGGAGCTGGTGTATCAGTACACTATAAAGGTCAATTATTAGACGGAACGGTATTTGATTCTTCTTATAAACGCAAACAACCAATCGATTTTAATGTTGGTGTTGGTCAAGTAATTAAAGGATGGGATGAAGGAATTTTATTATTGAAAGTTGGAGACAAAGCTCGATTTGTAATCCCTTCTGAATTGGCTTATGGTTCTGCTGGTGCTGGAGGAGTTATTCCAGCTGATGCAATTCTTATTTTTGACGTTGAATTGGTTGCTGTAAAGTAATAAAACCTTAATCAATTGTAAAAAGATCTGCTAATTAGCGGATCTTTTTTTGTTTATACCAAATGAATTTCAGTGTGGTTGATAATAAATTTAAATTATTTTTTTCTCTTAAAAAATATAAGCATAGCCTAGGTTACGGTTCTATTTTATATTGAAATATAAAGGAAATAGAAACTAATTTGATCTATCATTTTGATGTTTATTTAGTATTATACACATCCATAATACACTTCAAATAAATAAGTTTATCCACATACTACTCAATGACAATAGGTTATATGGAAACGTTAAAAAAAAGTAAAAATAATTGTTTGATTCCCTTGCTACAATAGAGAAACATACTATATTTGCAGAGCAATGCCAATGCGAAAGTAGCTCAGTTGGTAGAGCGTCAGCCTTCCAAGCTGAATGTCGCCAGTTCGAACCTGGTCTTTCGCTCAAAGCCTTCTAATTTTTTAGGAGGCTTTTTAATTTCACAAGATCACAGCTATTATCTATTAGTCGTAAAAATTCTGAAATCCCTTACATCTACTCAACTTTTGTTCTTTTTCCTTCACGGTTTCAACTAGACTAATTTGATTTTTAAATGACGTAATAATAATTTGGAATGTTTTTTATTTAGATAAGCAATAAAAACAGAAACATTGCTCCGACACGGTTTTGTTTTTGTGTGAAATATGAATGAAAAAGAAACGAATTTAATGCGTCATATAAATATTAAAATGGTGTTCTATAAAAAACACTCTGAAAAATTACTTTTTAGAGTGTTTAAATCATATAGATATAAACCTAATTTAAATTTACTTCTACGTATCTAGGATATTTTATTAATTTTAAAAACTGCAAAGATTTTGAGTAATTTAAAATAAAATTAATTGTCTCTTCCGAAGGAACATTCGGTTCTATGGATGTCTCTATCTTAATGTAATTTTTTGTCATATAACAGATTTAAGGGTACTCTATTATAACGAAACATTTTTAATAATATTATCAATTTGTCAAAACAATATCTTTTTGACTAATCATTTTACGCATATTAATCAATGCATATCGCATTCTCCCCAATACCGTATTAATGCTAGCTTCCGTATTTTCGGAAATTTCTTTAAAACTTAACTCATTGTAAAGACGCATTTTCAAGACCTCACGCTGGTCTTTAGGTAAATACTGAATCAAGTCTGTTATTTGACTATAAAGCTGTTCTTGAATAATTTCTGATTCTTTATTTTTAGTACTATCACTCAATACAGAAAAAACATCAAACTCATCAGTTCTTTTAAATTTTGGGAGACGATTGGATTTTCTAAAGTAGTCGATTACCAAATTATGAGCGATACGCATCACCCATGGTAAAAATTTTCCCTGATCATTATAGCCCCCTTTTTTTAAAGTATGAATTACTTTAATAAAAGTATCTTGAAAGATATCTTCGGCTAATTGTTTATCTCCTATTTTAGAATATATAAACCTGTATAATTTTTGTTTGTGTTTTAAAATTAATACCTCTAGGCATTTTTCATCACCTTTGATGTAATTAGTCACTAAAATACTATCTGAAACATGAACATGTTGCATAACTCACCTTTTAAATTAATTGCCAAGACGGCAAAATTATTATGTTTAAAAGTAGTTTTATAGTATATGCAGCTAAATTTGGAATTAATAAATGATGCAAATATATATTAATATATGCTAGTACCCAAAAACATTATGTTAATTTACCTAAATCCTAACAAAATTTAACTAAAAAATCATTGTTTTTGCACTAAATTTTGTTAAAGTTGACTCTGCCTTCTTCCATAATTAAAAAAGGAATCCTTAATTTTACTATTTATATTTTCACAACAAATGACTAAAAATATTTCTTCTTTAGACCCTAAAAAGTATATACTTATTAAAGGTGCTCAATTGCATAATTTAAAAAATATAGACGTAGGTATTCCAAGAAACAAACTCATTGTTATTACGGGGCTTTCGGGATCAGGAAAATCTAGCTTGGCCTTTGATACCTTATATGCCGAAGGACAAAGGAGATATGTAGAAAGCCTATCCTCTTATGCCAGGCAATTCTTAGGCAAATTAAACAAGCCAAAAGTCGATTATATAAAAGGTATTGCACCTGCTATCGCCATTGAACAAAAAGTAAATTCCACCAACCCTAGATCTACCGTTGGAACAACTACAGAAATATTTGACTATCTAAAACTTATGTTTGCCAGAATAGGAAAAACATACTCCCCTATTTCAAATAAAGAAGTTAAAAAACATACCGTTACAGATGTTCTTAACACAATAAAAACCTTAGAAGAAAATACTAAACTATTATTACTATCACCTATTAGCTTTGAACAAGACAAAGATCCGGAGGTTGTCATTAAACTTCTTGCTCAACAAGGTTATGCTCGTATAAAAGTTGACAAAACGGTTGAGAAACTCGATGAAACCTTTTTAAAAAAATACGATAAAATAAAGCTGACAAAACTAGCTTCTGATCATAAACTACAACTCGTTATGGATCGAATTGTTGTGAAAAATGAAGAGGACTTTTTTAATCGATTGGCAGATTCTATTCAAACAGCATTTTTTGAAGGAAAAGGAATTTGTTCTATAGAAAACCTTCAGAATAAAGTTACAACTCAATTTAGTAATAAATCCGAATTGGATGGATTGACCTTTTCAGAACCGAATACACATTTTTTCAGTTTTAATAATCCCTATGGAGCTTGTCCTAAATGTGAAGGATATGGAAGTACAATTGGTGTAGATGAAGAACTTGTGGTTCCCAACACTACTCTTTCTATTTATGAGGATGCCATAGCGCCATGGAAAACAGATTCCTTTTTAAAACACAAAGATCAATTAATTGATCACGCCTATAAATACGACATTCCTATTCACAAACCATGGTTTGAATTAACTGAAGAACAGAAAGATTTGATTTGGAATGGAACCAGCTCATTTATTGGCTTGAATGACTTTTTTGAATATTTAGAGAGTAAGAGTTACAAAATTCAATTCCGTGTATTACTGTCAAGATACAGAGGTAGAAGTAAATGTAAAAGCTGTAAAGGTAAAAGGTTAAGAAAGGAAACCAATTATGTAAAAATAGCAGGAAAAAGCATTTCAAATTTGGTTGATTTACCTATTGACGAACTTGCAGAATTTTTTAAAACCCTTGAATTACCTGAGCATGACAAAGTAATTGCAAAAAGACTGCTTCTAGAAATTAACAATAGGTTGTCCTTTTTGAATAATGTTGGATTGAATTATCTTACTTTAAACAGAACCTCCAATACTTTATCTGGAGGTGAAAGTCAACGAATTAACTTGGCAACCTCTTTAGGGAGTAGCCTTGTAGGTTCTATGTATATTCTAGACGAACCTAGTATTGGTTTACATCCAAGAGATACAGAAAAACTAATTGATGTTTTAAAATCACTTAAAAACCTTGGCAATACTGTTATCGTAGTTGAACATGATGAAGACATCATGAAACAGGCAGATTATATCATCGATATTGGTCCAGAAGCAGGAACACAAGGAGGGCATATTGTTGCAGAAGGAAATTTTGATGAAATCTTACAATCGAGCTCTTTAACAGCTAAATACCTAAACGGAGAATTTTGTATAGATGTCCCTAAAAAAAGGAGAACCTCAACTAAAAAAATTCAAATAATAGGTGCCAGAGAAAACAATTTAAAAAATATTTCTGTCGATATTCCGTTAAATACACTAACTGTTATCACAGGAGTTTCAGGAAGTGGTAAAAGCACTCTCGTAAAAAAAATACTCTACCCTGCTCTACAAAAACAATTGATTGGCTACGGAGATAAAATGGGAGAACACACCTCTGTTAAAGGAGATTTTGAAACTTTAAAAAATATTGAATACATAGATCAAAATCCAATTGGAAGATCTTCTAGATCCAACCCCGTTACTTATATAAAAGCCTATGACGACATTAGAAGTTTGTTTGCAAATGAAACGCTTTCAAAAGCTAGAAATTACAAACCCAAACACTTTTCTTTTAATGTAGAAGGAGGTCGATGTGAAAAATGTAAGGGAGAAGGCGTAGTGACGATTGAAATGCAATTTATGGCAGATGTTCTTTTAGAATGCGATGAATGTAAAGGAAAACGTTTTAAAAAAGAAGTATTAGAAATTAAATTCAAAGGTAAAAACATCGATGATGTCTTAAATTTAACCATTGAAGATGCTGTAGAGTTTTTCGATAATTATCATCAGAAAAAAATTGTCCAAAAACTTCAACCTTTATTAGATGTTGGTTTGGGTTATGTACAATTAGGGCAAAGTTCTTCTACCCTATCTGGTGGAGAAGCACAAAGAATTAAACTAGCTTCCTTTTTAGTAAAAGGAATGACAAAAGACAAAACCTTATTTATTTTTGATGAACCTACTACTGGTTTACACTTTCATGATATTAAAAAACTATTAGCATCGCTAGAAGCTTTGATTTCAAAAGGACATTCTATCGTTCTTATAGAACACAATATCGAATTGATAAAATGCGCTGACCATATTATAGACCTAGGTCCTACAGGAGGAAAAAACGGTGGTCATCTATTATTTTCTGGAACACCAGAAGCTCTAATTAAAGATGAAAAATCATATACTGCAAAATACCTAAAAGAAAAATTCATCTAAAAAACAGTCTCAAAATAAAAAATCCTTTCAATAAATTGAAAGGGTTTTTTTATATTTACAATACCAAATAAACATCAAAATGATTGATTAAATTAGTTTCTATTTTCTTTATATTTCAATATAAAACAGAACCGTAACCTACGGCTATGCTTATGTTTTTTATTTCATCTAAAGAAAAAAATAATTCAAATTTATTATCAACCACTATGAAAATCATTTGATATAACTTCAATTATCTTGAATAGTTTGGTGATTCTTTTGTGATTGTTACATCATGAGGGTGACTTTCTGCAATACCAGAAGCTGTAATTTTCACAAAAGATGAATTGTTTTTCTGATCTTCAATAGTTGCCGAACCACAATATCCCATACCAGCTCTTAGTCCACCAATAAATTGATGCATAGTTTCAAATAGCTCTCCTTTATAAGGTACACGTCCTTCAATTCCTTCTGGCACTAGTTTTAAACTATCATTTTCCTTTCCTTGGAAATAACGATCCTTAGAACCATTTTTCATAGCTGCAACAGAACCCATTCCTCGATAAGATTTAAAACGTCTTCCATTAAAAATAATCACTTCTCCAGGAGCTTCTTTTGTTCCTGCCAATAAAGATCCTAACATAATTGAATCCCCTCCAGCGGCTATCGCTTTTGGAATATCTCCAGTATATCTAATACCACCATCAGCAATTACAGGAACGCCTGTTCCTTTAAGTGCCTCTGCCACATTCATAACCGCAGACAACTGAGGATATCCAACTCCAGCAACAATTCTTGTAGTACAAATAGACCCTGGGCCAATTCCTACTTTAACCGCATCTGCTCCAGCTGCGACCAAATCTAATGCTGCTTGTCCTGTAACTATATTACCAGCTACCACATCTAATTTTGGAAAAGCTGCTTTTACTTCTTTTAATTTATTTAGAATATTGATAGAGTGCCCGTGAGCAGAATCTAATACAACGGCATCCACTCCTTCCGCTACCAAAGCAGTAACTCGCTCTACACAATCAGTAGTTACTCCAATTGCAGCAGCAACTCTTAAACGGCCATATTCATCTTTATTTGCATTTGGATTTTCTCTAACTTTTATGATATCCCTAAAAGTAATCAAACCTACCAATTTTTTATTTTTACTAACAACAGGTAACTTTTCTATTTTATTGTGTTGTAAAATCACCTCTGCTTGCTTTAAAGAAGTTCCTTCTTTTACCGTAATCAAATTTTCGGAAGTCATCACTTCAGAAATCAAACGACTGTTATTGTTTTCAAATCTTAAATCACGATTTGTAACAATACCTACCAATTCATTGCTGTCATTAATTACAGGTATGCCTCCAATTTTATATTCAAACATTAAGTTTTTTGCGTCTAACACTGTTTCTATCGGCTTGATTGTTACAGGTTCTAAGATCATTCCTGCTTCTGAACGCTTTACCTTTTTCACCTCTAAGGCTTGTTCAATAATAGACATGTTTTTATGCAAAACACCAATACCTCCTTCCCTGGCCATTGAAATTGCCATAGCCGATTCAGTTACTGTATCCATCGCTGCTGAGATGATAGGAGTATTTAAACTAATGTTTTTTGTGAATTTTGATCTAATATCTACAGTGTTAGGTAACACTTCGGAATACGCTGGTACTAAAAGTACATCATCGTAAGTTAATCCTTCATTGATAATTCTAGATGTAGCCATATGCAATAAATTTATCATTTAATTGCGTGCAAATATACGCCTTTTATTCCGTTTTATAGCAAATTAAACTGCTATATTATTCTTGAAAATTTATTTATGCTAAGAGGTAAAACATCAACGGATTAGTATTATTTTATAATTTTACTCCGTATTAGTTTTTTTATGCATTTCTATATACAGAGCTTCTACTTTACTTTTCGCCCAATTTGTACGCCTTAAAAAGGTTAAACTAGAACCAATAGAAGGGTTGTTTCTAAAACATCCTATTTGAATTTTATGTCCTAAATGTTCCCATCCGTAATACTCCACTAACTCCTTTAGGATATGATCTAATCTTTTCCCATGAATAGGATTGTTTGGCTGTTTTTCCATAAAACTTCAAAAAATATCTGGTAAAGATACTTCAATACAATTGCACACTAGCACTGCCATGATAAAAAGTTTAATGTACACAGCAGAAAATTAATTTTCTTTCCTGTCTTATAAAGTGAAAGTAATTTATTGATTCTTCGAAATTAATCAGTTACAATACTAAAATTCAGAAAAAAGAACTTTTCCCCAAGACATTCATGGCTAATTCATACATTTTATATTTAATGATTTTAACAAGAACTCTTGATTTCTTTTACTTCAAGTCTTTTACTTTAATTTATATGTTTTTTTAAATAAATTCAGCACTATCTTATTTAAAACAATTTCAATATTTTTTTTAGTGATATGTTCTTAGTACTTTAGCTGTTACAAAGACAACTAAATAACAGATTGAATAAACTGATTTTACAGGCTTATAAGCGTATTTTATTTTCTAAAAACATGGTTTTACGCAATGTATTGACTGAATAATTAGTTAAAAACTAATGTTCTTTTCTTTGATTTTTTTTTTGCAGCTTAAATAAATATTATTATGAAAAAAGAATACCTATTAGCCCTACTATGTTTATGTTTTAAATATGGTCAAGCACAAACTTTTAATGACGGAACCTTAAGCTATATCGTTATAGATTCAGAAAATAAATACGTATCAGTAGAAAAATATAATTCTTGTCCAACAGGCGCATTAATAATTCCAGAAACGGTAAACATTGAAGACATAATTTATACAATTACTAGTATAA